>CAYNDW010000281.1:0-7795 GCA_964395375.1 uncultured Cytophagia bacterium | reverse complement strand
GTTATGCGGGCTTGATTGGCGGCGGACATATTCCCAAGCCCGGCGAAGTGAGCTTGGCGCACAACGGCATTCTTTTTTTGGATGAGTTGCCGGAGTTTGAGCGCACGGTCTTGGAAGTTTTGCGGCAGCCGGTGGAAGATGGCAAGGTGACGATTTCGCGCGCGATGATTTCGCTCACCTATCCCGCGGAGTTCATGTTGGTCGCGGCCATGAATCCATGCCCCTGTGGCTATGCCACGGATCCGAGCAATCATTGCTCGTGCACGCCGCTGCAAGTGCAAAAGTATTTGGCGCGCGTTTCCGGTCCGTTGTTGGATCGCATCGATATTCACGTGGAAGTGCCCGCGGTCAAGTTCGCGGAGTTGGCGGGCGGGCCCACGGGCGAAAGCTCGGAGCTCGTGCGCGCGCGTGTCGGCGTCGCGCGCGAACGCCAGCTTGCGCGGTTCAAAGGCCGGGCGCAGCTCTTTTGCAACGCGCGCATGGAGTCGCGCGACATTCGTAAATTTTGCCGGGTGGATGAAAAAGGCGAAGCCTTGTTGAAAATGGCGATCACCAAGCTCGGGCTCTCGGCGCGCGCGTTTGATCGCATTCTCAAAGTCGCGCGCACCATCGCCGATCTCGCCGGCGTCGAAGACATCCGCCCGGAGTTCGTGAGCGAAGCGATTCAATATCGCTCGTTGGATCGGCAGTTGGGAGGAATGGCCTAAAGCTCTTTGGAGTGGTGGAGTTTTG
This sequence comes from uncultured Cytophagia bacterium, assembly GCA_964395375.1. Lineage (GTDB taxonomy): Bacteria > Zhuqueibacterota > Zhuqueibacteria > Zhuqueibacterales > Zhuqueibacteraceae > JABWAN01. The sequence continues at coordinate 7,063 of CAYNDW010000281.1, read as the reverse complement.
GAGTGTTGGAGTTTTGGAGTGATGGAGTGTTGTAAGTGGATTGGAGAAACAAACGCAGAATAAACCCGCCGATTTTTAACACAGGAGGAGTGATGGATTCGAGCAAGCACATTTTCATCAGTTATTCCCGCGCCGACGGCGAGTTCGCGCTCGAGCTTGCGCGCGACTTGCGCAAGGCGGGCATAGATATTTGGATGGATCGCTTGGACATTGCCCCCGGCGCGCGCTGGGATCGCGAGGTGGAGGCGGCGCTCAACACGTGCGAGCGCCTGTTGATCATCCTTTCGCCGTCATCGGCGCAATCTGAAAACGTGCAAGACGAGATCGGCTTTGCCATGCGCGAGAAGCGGCCGATTATTCCCGTGCTCTATCGGCCTTGCAAAGTGCCGCTGCGCTTGCACCGTTTGCAGCACATCGACTTCACGAAAGATTATGCCCAAGGCTTGGAAGTTTTGATCGACGTGCTCACCGGCAAATGGAATCCGGAAGCTTCATTGTTCGACGAGGCCCCAACCGAAACGCCCAAGCCGGCTTCGCGCCCAGTGGAGCCAATCGCGGAACGGATCGAAAAGCGCACCGCGTTGCCTGCGCAACAAAAAAGTTCGGGAATGCGCGGTTTCGTTTATGCCGGACTGGCTTTGGTGCTGCTCGCGGGCCTCTATTTTTTTGTGGATCAAGATCCGCTTCATCTTTTTTCCGAGGCCAAGCAGAATCCGCCGGAAAAAATCTCAGGCACAACGCCCGCACCGGAGAAATCGGGAGAGACTGCTTTCGGCGGTCACCCCAAGACTTCAACTCAACCCGGTTCGTCGCAGCCGGATTCCCTCCGCCGTGAAGAAGCTCGTCGCGAGGCGCAATCGCATTATGAGGCTTTGATCAAACAAGCGGAAGACGCGGCGCAGAATCACCAGAGCTTGCTGGCGGGTTATCGCGGCTTGATGCAGAAGTATCCCGACTTCGACGGCAAAAGCGCGGCGCAAAAAACAATCTGGTCTTTGGAACAAGACAGCGCGCGTTTCGCCGGTCATTTGGCTCTCGCGCAGAGTGATACGATAACCATCCTCGACCAACGCGGCATGTGGCAGGCCTTCGCGCCTTCACGCAACCTCCGCTATGAAGCTGTTTACGCGGAAAAAAGAAAGAGCGCGTTGGAGAGTTTGATTACGAAGTACCCTCATATTGCGAGCGAGAACAAGTTCGTCACCTGTCGCAATGTGAATCGGGAAAAAAATCAGCCGGAGGGCAAAACGGAAAAATTTTCCGCGAGCACGGTATATGTGTGGGCGCAGATTAGCGCCGCAAGCGCGGATCGCGTCACGTTTCGGTGGTATGCCGACGGCGTAAAACTCGGCGAAGATCAGACCGCGAAAATAGACCGCAATGAAAACCCCGGCTATCGCACTTCCCGGTCGATGAAATATGGGCCGGAAAATGAGGGCCGGAACGAAGTGCGCCTCTACAACAGCAACAATGATCTCATCGGCCGGCGCGTGTTTTATGTCGGGCGTCCGTGATTGTGACGAAGTACAGCGCGGAGGGGAATATTCAAACCACGGATTGCACGGATTCACACGGAGGAAAAACATGGGATCGAAATTACTTTACGAGGATTTGACCTACGCGATTATCGGCGCGGCGATGGAAGTGCATCGGGTGTTAGGTCCAGGTTTTTTGGAGTATGTTTATGAAGAAGCACTATGCTATGAGCTGACCTGTCGGAAAATTTCATACGAGCGCCAAAAGGAGCTTGAGATCTATTACAAGGATCATCTCATTCCCAAAAAGTATCGCGCGGATTTGTTCGTGGACGGCAAAGTGATCGTGGATAACAAAGCCACTTCCGGTTTAAATGAAATTGACGAAGCGCAACTGCTGAACTATCTCAAAGCAACCCAAATACGAGTCGGTCTGCTCCTCAACTTCGGAACGCCCGCGCTGAATATAAGCGTCGCATCCTTTAATCAAAAAAGTCCGTGTTCATCCGTGCAATCCGTGGTTCTGTTTTTTTGAGATTCCCATGACTGAAACCCTCCACTACTACATCCTGCTCGGCCTGTTCACGTTGCTCTTCCTCTTGCAAGTGTGGGCCATCGTGCGCATCCGGCAAATGATCCGGCGCGTGCTCGCCATCTATGATCACATGCAAGCCCTGCGCGGCGAGCCGAGAGGCCTGCACCAAGCCGCGATCGCGGCGCACGAGAAGTCCAAACGCTCTTGCCAAGTCTGCCGCCACCGCCAAACCTTTCTCGATCCCTCCGGCAAACAGGTTTTCCTCTATCGCTGCGGCATCACGCAAGAGCGCATCACGCTGGATTACTATTGCGAGAAGTTCGAGTTCGACGCGCAGAGCGCGGATACGTGAAATTAAAGCCGCTTTTCAAAAAGAACAACTTCGGCCCGAGCAAAAAGGCTCACGGCAAAGGCGGAGTTCAAAAAATATTTGTGAGCCGATTTAAAAGAAGAAACAGCGTTACAGCAAAACAGCTTACTCAAAATCAAGCCGGTGGTTGCTGTCTATGCCTACTGTACTTATTGATGGTCCTTATAGCTTCGTCTTCTTTAGCTCGGATCGAAGTGAGCCTGCCCATATTCATGTTAAACGAGATCGGCAAATTGCAAAATTTTGGATGGCTCCAATTTCGCTCGCAACAAATCGCGGATTCAAAGATCACGAGCTGAATCAAATCACACATCTGATTGCAAAGCACCAGGAAAAACTTTTAGAGGCATGGCATGAGCACTTTAGTTCTTGATCCCGAACCCGCTGCAACTCAAGTCACCATCACCAACGAAAAGTTGATTGTGGAACTCAGCGACGGGCGCAGCATCGTTGTGCCGCTGGCTTGGTATCCACGCCTATTGCATGGTTCTCCCGCGGAACGGCAGAATTGGCAGTTGCTCGGCGAGGGGTATGCGATAGAGTGGCCCGAGCTTGACGAGCACATTGGCATTGAAGGTTTATTGGCGGGCAGGCGCAGCAGCGAAAATCCCCAATCGCTTCGGCGTTGGCTGCACAATCGCAACGTAAACGATGTGCAACTCGAGCAAAGTTTGGCCGAGGTTCATGCGTAACTTGAGCTAGGAATTTTGTGCGGGTGAAAACGGAGATTAGAATAGCAACACGGAAGTGATAATAGAAGAGCGCGGGAGAAATTTATCGCAGGTCGAAAAATAAAAATCCCTGCTTCCGATCTTATGGGCCTCCAAAGAACCGCGTTTCACACGGTGGGCACCGCCTGAACGTTTTTTACGTCCCCTGAATCCCGTTGAAACGGGATGGGGCTTGTAATACACGCTCTAGAGCTAAGCTCCCAGATTGAAGGTGTTGGCTCTTTAAACGCTCCCATAACACGGAACGCAGGGATATTTTTCAGAAAAAAATTTCATCGCCTGCTTTTTTTTGCCGCGAGTAATGTAAGAGATTCACTTCAAAAGTCAAGCACAAACTTGGAGATTTTTTTTGCAATGAAGCGCGGTTGTATTAGATTGGACTTGCGCGTGGTTGGCGCTCAAAAAATCTTGCCGCACTCTCGGCGCTACGCACAGAATGGAAAATTCCATGCAAGACCTCGGACGAATTTTTATGATCATCGGCGTGCTGCTTCTCATTGTCGGCAGCTTACTTTATTTCACAAAGACGCTCTCCTGGCTCGGCAAGCTTCCGGGCGACATTTCCTTTCGCAAAGGCAACTTCTCTTTGCATTTTCCTCTCGTGACTTCCATTCTGCTTAGCTTGTTGCTCACCATTCTCATGTACTTCTTCCGCAAAAAATGAAGGACCCAATGAAACTCGCGATACTTTTGCTGCTCGGGCTCGGTTGGCGCGAGAACGAAGCCCAAGCTTATGCCGCTCCCCTGCTCGTTGATTCGGCGCGCACGGTTTCCGTGATCGCCATCAACGGCCCGATCACCCCGCTGACCGCGGAATACATTATCACCGCGATCGACGACGCGACTCGCGCACGGCACGAATGTCTCGTCCTCGCGCTCGACACGCCCGGCGGTTTGCTCGAATCCACGCGCCTCATCACCAAAGCCATGCTCGCGAGCGAAGTGCCCGTCATCGTTTACGTTTCGCCGAGCGGCGCGCGCGCGGCTTCCGCGGGTGTGTTCATTACATACGCGGCGCACGTTGCCGCGATGGCGCCGAGCACGAATATCGGCGCGGCGCATCCGGTGAATCTCGGCGCGGGCACGCCCTCGGATTCTTCCAATACCATGATGGAAAAGATCACGAACGATGCCGTGGCGCAAATCAAAGCCATGGCGGAAAAGCGCGGACGCAATGCGGCGTGGGCGGAGGACGCGGTGCGTAAGAGCGTTTCCATCACCGAGAAAGAAGCGCTCGCGCAACACGTGATCGAGTTCATCGCGCCGAGTCTCGATAGCTTGCTCAAAGTCATCGACGGCCGCGAAGTGGAATTGGTCAATCGCAAAACCAAGCTTGCCACCGCCAACGCGCAAATCGTGCGGCGCGAAATGAATTGGCGTCAAAAACTTTTGGAGCGCATCTCCGATCCGAACATTGCCTACCTCCTTTTGATGCTCGGCGTCTACGGCCTCTTCTTTGAATTGTGGAATCCCGGCGCGGTGTTGCCCGGCGTGATCGGCGGCATCTGCCTCCTCCTTGGACTCTACGCGATGCAAACGCTGCCCGTGAACTGGGCCGGGCTGTCGCTCATCCTCTTTGCCATTATTCTTTTCTTGCTCGAAATCAAAATCACGAGCTATGGCGTTCTCTCCATCGGCGGTGTGATTGCGCTCTTCCTCGGCTCGCTGATGTTGTTCAACGAACCGAGCGGAGACTTCGAGCCGGTGGTGCGCGTGTCCAAACAATTGATCGTTGCGGCCACGCTCGTGAGCGCCGCATTTTTTACTTTTGTGATTGGGATGTCGCTGCGCAGCCAACGCAAGCCCGCGGTCACCGGCGCGGAAGGCATGATCGGCGAACTCGGCGTTGCGCTCACGGAAATTGCGCCGCTCGGAAAAGTGCGCGTGCATGGTGAAATTTGGCAAGGCCGCAGCGACGCGCCAATTGCCGCGGGCGAACAAGTGCGCATCATTGCAGTGGAAGGCTTGCAAGTAAAAGTCGCGAAGTGTTAACCGAAAAAGTTTTTGCAAGTTCAAAACAACCCGGACCAGCCGGAGCCAAAAAGAAGAAGCAACCACGGATGACAAAGATTAGCACGGACTTCGACAATTACAAAAATCCGTGCAATCCGTGGTTCAAAGTTTTTCCGTGTTCAACCAAACTAAGGAGAGAGGTGTCCCATGTTACCGCCGATTGGATTAATTTTCGTCGTGATCTTCGCGCTCATGATTTTCAGCATGGCCATTCAAGTGGTGCGCGAGTATGACCGTTTGGTCGTGTTTCGTTTGGGCAAGCACGTGGGCGCGCGCGGCCCGGGCTTGATCTTCATCATTCCCTTTATCGAGCGCTTTGTCAAAGTGAGCACGCGCACGATCGTGATGGACATTCCGCCGCAAGATGTGATTACGCGCGACAATGTTTCGATCAAAGTGAATGCCGTGCTCTATTTCCGCGTCATCGATCCCAGCCGCGCCGTGCTCGACGTGGAAGATTTCTTGTTCGCCACCTCCCAGCTTGCGCAAACCACGCTGCGCAGCGTGCTCGGCCAGGCCGATCTTGATGAACTACTGATCAAGCGTGAGGCGATCAATGAGAAATTGCAAAGCATCATCGATACCCACACCGATCCGTGGGGCATCAAAGTCGCGCTCGTCGAAGTGAAGCACGTCGATCTGCCGCCGGAAATGCAACGCGCGATGGCGCGCCAAGCCGAGGCTGAACGCGAGCGTCGCGCCAAGATCATTCATGCCGAAGGCGAATTGCAAGCCTCCGCCAAACTCGCCGAAGCCGCGCGCGTGATGAGCGCGGACCCGGTTTCGATTCAACTGCGCTACTTGCAAACCTTGACCGAAATCGCTTCCGAAAACAACTCAACTACGATCTTCCCGGTGCCGATTGATTTGTTGAAGATGTTTTTGGATAAGAAATAAACGGCCAGAGTTGAGTTGTGCCGGTCTCTGTGAAGTTGAAGCGTTGCAAAAACGGCAACGATTTTTTCCAACGGATAAATGCTGCCGGCTGATAACGAACCCGCAATCCGTGGGCGGCTTTCGTCCGTTGGAATTATCGTTTGGCTTCGGCTCCTCGGTATTGAGATACGGCTTCAGGCTTAATCTCAATACCGTTCACTTAAGCGATCTTCCGTAGTCCCGGCCCCTTGTGGGCCGCTGATTCAGCACACGTTACAGTACCCCACAAGGGGGTAGGACTACTAATTGAACGGTATTGGGCTTAATCTGTAATGCCCTTCCCTGAAATGTCATCCTGTAACGAGCTTCCGCCGAGCTTGGCACACCTCTTATAAAACGAGGCGTTGTTTCGAGTTCGAGGGAAGTTTCTTGCAGAATGACAAGTTGCAGGGAATCACAAACCAATCCGCAACGAGTATATGCCCGGAAATTTTTCTCATGTCCAATCATCATTTCATCAGTTACTCTGCTGCCGACGCCGCAGAGTTTGCCTCAAACTTGGCTGATACGCTCGAAGCCGAATCTCCGACGATTCCCGTTTGGTTTGATAAACGCAAAATGCAAGGCGGCCCGGATTGGGACGTGCAGCTCGTTGAGGCCATACGTTCTTGCGCGAGCCTCTTGTTTGTGATGACGCGCGACAGCGTCGAAGATAAATCCGGTTGCAAGTTGGAGTGGACGCGCGCACTTTCTTATAAGAAACCCATTATCCCGCTTAAACTCCACGCCGACGCGGAAATGCCGTTTCGTTTAGGCTCGCGCCAGTTTATAAATTTCACCGGCAGCTTCGATGCGGGGATGGCGCACTTGCGTCAACGTTTGAAGAAGCTCGCTTCACCCGCGGGCGAATTGGAAATTTTGCAAGACCGTCTCGCTGATGCCAAACGCGATTTGCGCCGCGCCACTGAGGCGATACAAAAGTTTCGGATTGAAGAAGAACTCGACTTGTTGCAAAAGCAAATCGCCGAGCAGCAGCGCGTGGCCGATGATCCCGAAGCCGCGG
>CAYNDW010000280.1:0-7838 GCA_964395375.1 uncultured Cytophagia bacterium | reverse complement strand
AATCGTCTGAAGACGATTAAACACCTATTGGGTGGTAGCCAACTTTAGTTGGCTTGCATCTCCTAGCCTGATGCTTACAGCATCAGGCGGAGATTGGCGCCTACCCGGACTTCACAAGCCAAGGAGCATATCATGCGTTACCTTCTCGCTGTTCTCTGCGCCGCGCTCTTGTGCGGCTGCAATCACCTCGACGGCATCTTTGGTTCTTCGGAGGATGCGGAGCTTTATACCGATCGCGCGCAATACGGCAGCGACGAGGCGATCACGCTAACGCTCGCCAATCGCGCGAACGAAAAATTGGGATACAATCTCTGCTCTTCCACGTTGGAAGAACATCGCGGCGGAAAATGGCAAGTCTCCGCGTTGCAGGCAGGCTGGGTCTGCACGGCTGCGCTTTACTTGCTTGACCCGGACCAGCAAGCTAGTTTTATTTTTGATTTCGCAACGCCGAGGCCGGCGGGCCGTTATCGTTTTCGCAGCACGCTGTTCTTCAACGGCTCCGCCGAGCGCTTGGAATTAACCACAAACGAATTTCGCGTAAGGTAAATCGTATGAAGATCACACACATTGCATTGGCCGCTTGCGCCCTGTTCTTTTTAAGCTGCACGCACAACACCGCGCCTTCGGATAAAGACCTCGCTCGCAGTGCGCCGCAAGAGTCGGGCAATGGCGCGCTTGCAATCAAAACTGAACGCGAAGATTATTCCTGGCGCGCGGAAGATTTGGGTTCGAGCCGGCTCGTCGCGGCCACGTTGACCAACACTTCCAATCAAACGTTCTATGCCATCCTGGGCGATGCCATGCTCGGCAGTCTCTCGCAAGACGTTTTACATGTCGCCGAGGGTTCGCACGGTCATTTGGAGCAGCGAAAAACTTCGGATTCATGGCGTGAGTTGCCGCGCGGCATTTTGATTGAAGGCGTGCGCTTTGTTGCGCTCGCGCCGCAGCAGTCCTATCGACTCCTCGTCCATCTCTACTCGCTGCAAGGCAACGAGGCCGGCGCGTTTCGCATTCGTGTGGAATATTTCGACCGCATCGATCCGCCCGAAGGCGAAACAGCGAAGACGGATTATTCGAACGTGTTTGCGATTGCGCAGTGAGGCGATTGCTTGTCGGGATGCACGGCGCGACACTATCGGCAATTTTATGTGCATGAATACGGGCGCGTCGAGTTTGCCGGCGAATGGGACGACCCTTTCCCAAAAGGAAATGAGTTCATTTGCCCCCAAAAAGCAAAACTATTTGGGCAAGATGATTTAGAAAAATGTTCAGCCACGGTTTGGCCATGGGAGATCAAAAAGGGAGGTGGTCACGCTGAATGCAGTTTTCACCAAGCTCGTCCTCGCAATGCTCACCCTCTGAATGACAGATGGAGGAGGCTCGCTCGCCACATTTAAAGATTACAAATCATGAGAAGCAGCGAACAATGCTTTCCCGCAAAATTTTAAAACTGAGTCTCGCGCTCTTCGTTGCCGCCTGCTTGCTCCCGGCTTGCAATCATCTCGTGCCGTGTGAGAGCGGTCGCTTCTTGCCCTCGGGCGCGCAAGTGTGGGTGGAGATTATGCCCGTGCAATGCGCGGGCAATGTGTGGCAACAAGAGTGGATCAAAGAAAAAGGCGAGTATCCTTTGCGCGAGCAAGAGGAAGAAGTGCTGCGCGTGTTCTTCCGCAAGCGCGGCGTGGAGTTTTATGCGTATCGTGAAGAAGGAGTTTTCGAAGTCGTTTGTTTAGCCTGCTCATGCCCGATGGGCTACGCCGCGCGTTTGTTGATCAATACCGAAGACTTCTCCGTCTTCGAGCAATACGGCTTCAAACTCGCTTCGGGCAACGCGGCGCATTGTGATGATCTGCCCGAGGGCGAGATTGCATTCAACGCGAACCCGCATGCGCTGGAGTTTGGCGGCTCATATTTTTTGCACGCGGATTCGGCAAAGCTGGTGGATGAAAGGCTGCAACTCCGAATTTCATACAGCGGCGGTTGCCGCACGCATGAATACGAGCTGCGGCTACATCGCATCGAGAACACGGTTGCGTATATTTTTCTCTATCACCACGGCAACGACGATCCTTGCGAAGCGTATGTCACCGTGCGGCTGCGCGCGGATTTGCACAACTTTTTCATGCGCGATGATTGGGCGAAGCTCGTGTTGCTTGGGCCGAATGGCGAGCAGATTTCGTTGCGATAAAGCAGCACGCCCCTCTTCGTGTCATTCAGCAGGTATCTTTTTAAGCACTGGATTGTATCGCCAGTGCTTAAAAAGATTCCTCCTGAATGACAAATTCGGAGGGGCGATCACCACAAGTGAAACTCATTTTTAAATCGGAGCCTTTTCTTAAAAAATCTGCATTCGCTCTTGCCGTCTCCCTGCCTCAAGCTCCTCCCGCAAACGCGTGATAACGATTCCATTTTCCCAACCCATCATACGCCGCATACTTGTAAATCTCCGACAAACTAGGATAGTTATACACCGCGTGAATGAAGTGGTCAATCGTGCCATTCTCGGCGAGCACTTGCGCGCCGAGATGAACGAGTTCCGAAGCCATCTCACCGAGGAGATGCACACCCAAAAGTTTTTTGTCTTCGGGAGAAAAAATCAGCTTGAGCATGCCGCTCATGTCGCCGATGATTTGGCCGCGCGCGTTGTTTTCATAAAACGCGCAACCGGTAAGATAGGCAGTGCCCTGCTTCACGCAATCCTCTTCCGTTAATCCCACCAAACCCAACTCCGGAATCGTATACACCGCCAGCGGCAAGGTCGCAGCCACGCGCTCTTTATAGCGCAAAGCAAACGCATGCACCATGGCCACGCGCGCCTGCTCCATCGAGGTGGAAGCGAGCGCGGGAAAACCGATCACGTCGCCCGCAGCGTAAATGTTCGACACGCTGGTTTGATATTTTTCATTCACCAAAACCAACCCACGATTGCCGAGCTTGACGCCGATCTCTTCCAAATTCAACCCGTCCACATTGCTTTGCCTTCCCGCTGCAAAGAGAGCGATGTCGCACTGCAACGTCTCGCCGCTTTGCAGGCTCAACTCGGCATGCGCTTCATCAACTTTAATTTGCAGCACGCGATCATTAAACAGAAAACGCAGGCCAAGGCTCTCCAATTGCCGCTGCAAACGCTCCGCAATCTCGCTGTCAACAAACGGCAGCAACCGTTCGCGGCCATCGATCAGCGTCACACATACGCCGAGCGCGGTGAAGATCGAAGCGTATTCCGAGCCGATCACGCCGCCGCCGACCACCACCATACTCTTTGGAATGCGACTCATATGCAGAATCGAATCCGAATCAAAAATCACCCGATGATCGAACGGGACTTCGGGCGGATGAAACGGCGAGGAGCCGGTGGCGAGCAAAATGATCTCCGCGCTCAACTCGCGGCTCACGCCTTCGGGCATTTGCACGCGCACGGTGTGCGCGTCTTTCAGCGCGGCCTCGCCATGCACCAGCTCGATGTTGTGCCGCTCGAGATTGCGTTGAATAAGCTGCCATTGGTTCTCGATCACGATCTGTTTGCGATGCATGAAATCGCCGACCGTGAGATTTTCGCGCAGCGAGTAATCGATGCCGTAAAGTCCGCGTTGCCGTAGGCCGGAAAAATAGAGCGCGGTTTCGCGCAGAGTTTTCGAAGGCACCGTGCCGGTGTTCAGCCCTGCGCCGCCGAGATGCGGGCTGCGTTCGAGGAGGGCGACTTTCTTCCCGAAGTATGCGGCTTGCGCCGCGCCCTTCTCGCCTGCCGGACCGGAGCCGATGACGAGGAGATCGTAGTCGTAATGTGGCATTCTTATCCTAAAAGCCTTTGGTTTAATGAGTGAGCTTACCGTAAGATTTACCCGCCAATTTTCTCGATTGAAGAAAAGCTACTCGCTTATTCCTCTTCAAAAAATAAAAAGTTTTCCGCAGCAACCGCGCTTGCGCCTACAATTAGTCAATTTTTTATGCGGCATCATTACGCAATAGCAGACAATGCCAGAATCGAGATTCGCCAAGATTAAAGACGAGTTGAAATTGTAGTTGCCGTAAAAAAACATAATGACTAGTGGCTGACGTCTTTTCGGGTAAGGAGCAAGTCCTGCAAGTGAAGGCGCAATCGGCCCGCTCATGCTGTAATGAGAGCGGAGGCGGTTACGCCTTTTTTTTTGAGGTTTCAAATTCAAAAGCCATCGGCGACGATGCTTCGAAAGGAATGCGAGGGTTTTCAGGAGGAAATGCGCTCACGAAGAGGACAGGGACGGTCAGGATATTCTCGCGTTTGATGAAGCATCCCAAACCGTGAACCACAAGCCTAATATCTAGGAGGAGCCATGAGAAGTGTCAAAAGCCGGAGAGGGTGTTCAACTTTCCTGCTACTCGCCCTTGTCGTCCTTGCGGGAAACTCTACAGCACTGGCGACGATGAATCCCACCTTATTCTCCGCATCACCAACTAACGCCGGCGCCGAACTGGCTTTTTTTTTGTCGTCTGAGACCGCGAAGCTGCGCGGTAAAATTATTGACGGCGAAACCGGCAAAGGTTTGCCCGGCGCCAAGCTGGTGCTCACTATTGTCAACGCCGCGGATTCAACGCGTGGCGCCGTAACCGGCGCGGAAGGGCAGTTTGAGCTTGAAGATCTCGCGGCCGAGGTTTACACCATCACCGCCTCCTATTACGGCTATGCTCGCAAAAGCCTCGCTGCCGTGAAATTGGAAGCCGGTGAAATCAAAACCGTGGAAATTGCGCTTTCCGCAGGCGGCGCCTTATTCGAAACGCAAAAGGAAATCACGGCCTCCCGCAGCACGGAGCCGTTCTTTGATAACGTCACGGCCTCGCGCCGGGCCGAATCCGCTTTTCATGCGAGCGCCGAGGTTGCTTTCGTCGAAGCGGATCAAATCGCAACGCGGCCGGCGCTCACGCCCACCGAGCATTTGAAGGCATTGCCCGCGGTCGATTTCGTCAGCAGCGGCTTGAATCAATCCAACGTAGTGCTGCGCGGTTTTAACAATGTGTTTTCGGGCGCGCTGTTGTTTCTCGCGGATTATCGCCCCGCCGGCGTTCCTTCGCTGCGTTACAATGCGTTTCATCATCTGCCGCTCGCCAACGAAGACGTGGAGCGCATCGAGATGGTCTCGGGCGCGGCCTCCGCTTTGTACGGCCCGAACAGCGCCAACGGCTTGATGCACGTCATCACCAAATCGCCTTTCGGCTCGGAAGGAACGACGATCACGTTCGGCGGCGGCGAGCGCAGTTTGTTGCTCGGCTCGCTGCGGCACGCGGGCAGTTTCAAGCAACGCGTGGGTTATAAAATTTCCATGCAATACTATCGCGGCAATGATTGGGAGTATCGCGACGCCGCGGAGCCCGATTCATTCCGCACGGCAAGCGGCGTGGTTCCTTCGCCCGGCCGCGATTTTCAGGCGGAAAAACTCGGCGGCGAGGCGCGCGTCGACTTGCGCTTGGCCGAAGATTTCACCGCGATTTTTTCCGGCGGTTTCAATCGGCAAAACAATATCGAGCTGACCGGTCTCGGCGCGGTGCAGGCAAAAGATTGGACCTACAGTTATGTGCAGGGGCGATTTTCTTATAAAAATGTTTTTGCGCAGGCTTATCTCAATCGCAGCGACGCCGGCAACACCTTCATTCTGCGCACCGGCGCGCCCATCATCGATCGCTCGCGTTTGCTCGGCGCGCAAGTGCAACATGGTTTTGCGCTCGGTGCGCGGCAGCGTTTCACTTACGGCTTGGACTTCTTGCGCACGCTGCCCAATACCGAGGGCACGATCACCGGCCGCTACGAAAAGGAGGACGATACCAATGAAGTCGGCGCGTTCTTGCAATCAGAAACCGCGCTGTTTTCCAAATTAGACCTCATCATGGCCGGGCGCGTCGACGAGCACAGCCATCTCAACGAACCGACCATTTCGCCGCGGGCGGCGTTGCTCTTCAAACCCAGTGCGCGGCAAAATTTTCGTCTCACCTACAATCGCGCATTCAGCACGCCGACGACCAACAATCTGTTTCTCGACCTGCTTTCGGCAACGGTGCCAAGCCCGTTGCCGCCGCCGTTTCCGCGAACGTTGCTGGCAATTCGCGCGCAGGGCGTGCCTTCGCGCACCGGCTTCACGTTTCAGCGCGAGGCTTCCGGTCGTCCGCTGATGAGGTCGCAATTGGCGCCGGGCGCGGGTTACGTTCCGGCCAACGTGAATACGGTTTGGCCGGCGCTGCGGCAAATTCTCATCGGCGGCTCGCCTGCTGAGCTCCGGGCATTGTTGAACGCGACCTTGCCGCAGCAGTTCGCCGCGGAAGTGCGCGGCGATTTTCGCGCGCTCAACCCGACCACAGGCAAGTTCGATCTCGTCGCGGACGTCTTCGACGTGGCGCCGATGGAGCCGACGATTACCAACACGTTTGAGATTGGCTACAAAGTCATGCTGGGGTCGAAGCTCTTTTTCACTTCCTCGTTATATCACTCTCGCTTTCAGGATTTCATCGGGCCGTTGAAAGTCGAAACGCCGAACGTTTTCGCCGACCCCGCGCAACTATACGCGGCGTTGCAGCCCGCGGCCGGCGCCATCACGAATGCGCTTCTAGCCGCGGGTTTGCCCAACGAGGCCGCGCAGAGCCAAGCCCGCGCGATTGTCAATGGCTTGGTTGCTTCCGCGGCGCAATTGCCCCTCGGCGTGATCACGCCCAGCGAGATTGCGAACGACACGGACGTGATTCTCACCTACCGCAACTTCGGCGACATTTCTCTAATCGGCGCGGACCTCAATCTCACTTATTACGCCACGGCGCATTGGATTTTCAACGGCAATTATTCTTACATGAGCCGCGACCTGTTCAGCAACGTTGAGGGCATCAGCGACATTGCGTTAAACTCCCCGCGGCATAAAATCGGCGGCAGTGTGCGCTATCGCGATTTCAAACGCGGCCTAGAAACGCAACTGCGCGTGCGTTACGTCGACCGCTTTCCGGTGCGCTCCGGCGTTTATCTCGGCACGAGCGAAGCTTTTTGGGTGGCGGATGCCAATGCCGATTATCAATTCGCGCCGCGCACCAAACTGACTATTACCGCGCAAAATCTTTTTGACCGTCAACATGTCGAGATCGTCGGCGCACCCGCGCTCGGACGTTTGGGCATTGTGCGCATTACGCAATCATTTTAATAAAGGAGGAAGATTATGAAACGCATATCGTGGTTGCAAATCGGAGCCGTTCTGTCCGCGCTTTTTATCTTTTATGCAAAACCGGCATGGCCGCAATCTTCGAGTCGGCAGGCCATGACTTGGTTTGAAAGCGGCTTGCGGGAGAGCGGGCCGCAGCAGAAAATCGCCGCCTATTCGCAAGCCGTCGCGTTGGATCCATCGTTCGTGGAAGCATGGTTCAATCTCGGCATGGTTCATCAAGAGCAGAAGGATTACGCTCGCGCGGAAGAATATTTCCGCAAAGCCTATGAGGTCAAACCGGAAAAGCTCGAAACCGCTCTCAAGCTCAAAATCGTTTACGCGCTCGCCGAGGTGTATAACAAATCGGGCAAACTCGAAAGCTACGAAAAAGCCTTGCATCAAGCCAAAGCCCTCGCTAGCAGCCCGGAAATGCTGGCACGGCTCTCGTTCGAGCTCGGGCGACTGATGTATCAGCGGCAGCGCTATGATCAGGCATTGACCGAGTTGCAAGAAGGTCGGCACTACGTCACCAAAGATCGCGAGCATTATGAAAACTTAATTGTGCTCGCGGAAAAGGCTCTGCGTTTGGAAAAAGCCTACGTGCAGGCCGAGCGCGAAAAGGCGGGTGGCAATTTGAAAGAGGCGCGCGCGCGCTTCGAACAGATTCATGCGGAAAGTCCGAAGTTCAGA
>CAYNDW010000279.1:0-7871 GCA_964395375.1 uncultured Cytophagia bacterium | reverse complement strand
TGCTTTGGAATGTTTAAGCCCTCAGCGGAAACAATATGAATCCGTTCAATGTCCACATCGGAAAAATCATTCAGAACGCGCGCGTATTCAATCTACAAAACTGGCGGGAGTTGCCCATGAACAGCGAAAACTTGCCGCAGACCGTGACGCAGTTGTTTGCGCTGCTGCGACAACGCCGAATCGATTACGTGCTCGTGGGCGGCGTCGCGTTGCTGCAATACATCAAAGGCCGCAACACCGAAGACGTGGATTTGATCATGGCTTGGTCTTCTTTGCAGAAGCTGCCGGAATTTATAATCGCGAAACGCGACGAATACTTTGCGCAAGGCCACTTTCAGGAATTACGCCTCGACATTCTTTTGACTCACAATCCGCTCTTTGAAAAAGTGCAAGCGCATTATATCACGACGCAAAGTTTTGCCGAGCAGGAAATCACGTGCGCCACCGTTGAAGGCCTGCTTTTGCTCAAGCTCTATGCTCTGCCTTCGCTTTATCGACAAGGCGATTTTGCGCGCGTCGGGCTTTATGAAAACGACATTGCGACGCTGCTGCATTATCATCAATCGAAACTCGAACCGTTGTGGGCCGAGCTTTCGCCTCATTTGCTCGCCACGGACTTGCAATCCGTGCGCGAGATCGTCGCCGAGATTCAACAGCGTTTGGCTCGATTTCAAAATTTCAAGCAGGCGGAATAATCCTCGATTCAGTTATAAAACGTAACTCATGTAAGCTCCCCAATCCTCCTGTCATTCTGGAAAAACCTTCCCTAGCGCTCGGAACAAATTTCAAAATTGAAGATGTCGCCAGCACGAGGGACGGTTCCTACGGAATGACATGGATGAGGGGCGTTAATGTATCTCATCATTCCTCCCTCCCATGCGACCTCACGACTTCATTCTCATTCTCGACTTCGGCTCGCAATACACGCAGCTCATCGCGCGGCGTTTGCGCGAGTTGGGCGTTTATTCCGAAATCAAAACCGCGCTCACGCCGCTTGCGGAAGTGCACGGCCTGCACCCGCGCGGCATCGTGTTTTCCGGCGGGCCAAATTCGGTTTATGATCAAGACGCGCCCTCGGTTGATCCGGAAATTTTCAATCTCGGCGTTCCGATTCTCGGTTTGTGCTATGGCCAGCAATTGCTCGCGCACCTGCTCGGCGGAAAAGTGCAGCCTTCGCCGCACCGCGAGTATGGCCTTGCCGAGCTGAATGTTCTGCGCGCTGATGCGCTTTTTGAGAATGTCGATAAACAAACGCGCGTGTGGATGAGCCACGGCGACGCGATCGTTGCTGCGCCGCCGGATTTCGTAACCATTGGCGCGACGAACAATGCGCCGCACGCGGCTTTTGTTGATCACCGCCGCAAGCTTTATGGTTTGCAATTCCATCCCGAAGTCACGCACACGATTGCAGGCCGGCAAATTTTGCAAAACTTTTTGTTTCATGTTTGTGGATGCAAAGCAAGTTGGTCGCCGCAGAATTTGATCGAGAGTACGGTCGCGGAGTTGCGCGAAAAGATCGGCAAAGAAGAAGTCATCTGCGCGCTCTCCGGCGGCGTGGATTCCGCGGTGGCCGCGGCGCTCGTGCATCGCGCCATCGGGCCGCAATTGCATTGTGTGTTCGTCGATCACGGCTTGATGCGCAAAAACGAAGGCGAGCAAGTGCGCGCGACGTTTGCCAAACTCTTCGGCGAGAGCTTTCATTACGCCGAGGCCTCTGAAGTTTTTCTGCAACGCTTGCAAGGAGTAATTGAGCCGGAGCACAAACGCAAAATTATCGGCGAGCAATTCATCCGCGTGTTCGAAGCCGAGGCGCGCAGGCTCCAGGGCATTCGCTATCTCGTGCAAGGCACGCTCTATCCCGACGTGATCGAAAGCTTCTCCCCGCGCGGCGGTCCGTCCGTGACGATCAAAACGCATCACAATGTCGGCGGCTTGCCCAAAGATTTGAATTTGAAAATCATCGAACCGCTGCGCGAGTTGTTTAAAGATGAAGTGCGCAGACTCGGCGCGGCGCTCGAGCTTGACCAAAGCATCATTGGCCGCCATCCGTTTCCGGGGCCGGGCCTTGCGGTGCGCATTCTCGGCGAAGTGACGCCGCAGCGTTTGGCGCTCTTGCGCGAGGCCGATGATATTTTTATTGTGGAGTTGCGCGCTTGGGGCTGGTATGATAAAACCTGGCAGGCGTTCGCGGTGTTGTTGCCGATTCAATCCGTGGGTGTGATGGGCGACTTTCGCACGTATGAAATGACCATCGCCCTCCGCGCCGTGACTTCGGTTGATGGCATGACCGCGGAGTGGGTGCCTTTGCCGCACGAGTTGCTCGCGCAAGTGTCCTCGCGCATCACCAACGAAGTGCGCGGCATCAATCGCGTGGTGTATGACATCAGCAACAAACCCCCGAGCACGATTGAGTGGGAGTGAATAAATAACAGGGAAGTCGGACTTTGCAAATTTTTGTGGCTCACGAATCTCGTTCGCGACTAAAGCTCTCTTTCATATCCAACGCTGCAAAGTCCGGCTTCGCCCGCTTTGCTGAAACATCACAAAAGGAGTGAAAGCGTATGTCAATGCTGACTATCCAACAGCTTTACGAACGCTACATCAAAACGATGCCGCCAAGCGAACAACTCAAGTTAGTTGAGCTAATTGCACTCGAGTTGGCGCGAAGCAAAGATGACATGGAGCGCCCGAAACGCAGCCTGATGGAGTTGCACGGCTTAGGCGCAGAGATTTGGGAGGGCATTGATGCGCAAGAGTATGTCAACAAACTACGCGCAGAATGGGATCATCGGCCATAATGAAACCGCCTCAGAAGTGGCATTGCCGAAAAAGGCGATTATCTCCTCACAACGAGGTCATTCAGCAGGAATCTTTTTCAGCACTCGCGAGACATTTCAAATCGAGAGCCTTGCAAGGTTTGAAATGGATTCCTTCTGAATGACAGTTTGAAGGGGCGGCGATTTATAATGGTAGCGTTCGTTCGGCCATGGTTTCGCAAAAGTTCTTCCAAGCAGAATCATCTGTGCTCCCCGCCTACTTTCTCGCCCCTCACTCTTCTTGCCCAAACAGCCTCTTCGCCAAAGCCATAAACTCTTCCATGCCCGTTGGCGGCGCGGGCGCGGTGGCGAGCAATTGCCAGTCGGTCATGAATGCTTTTTGCTCGCTTGGCGCAAGCTTGAACGCAGCGACTGTTTCCTGCAATTGCGTCATCGCCTCTTCCGTTCGCTCCAAGCCGAGCAAGGCCGTGGCTTTGTTCAACAGATTTGATAACATCTATTTTGAGGCAACGGGTTTCTTTGAACGCGGATGCCGCTGATAATTGTGGAGCTTGTTTTCTCAGTGAGAATCCGTGAAATCAGTGTCATCCGTGGTCAAAGCTTTTGTTTTGGGAGGAAAAGACTACGCTTGCATTTCTACAAAAGAAGCCGCGTGCAGTGTTTTAGCTGGTGAAAGCGGAATGGTGCGAATGCAGAACCGATATCCAATAAAGATCAAAACAATGCCGAGCAATTCGGTCACGTACAACACTTCGGTGTAGCCTAAGCGCGTAAACGTGCCGCCGATGCCGGGCAGGAGCGCGCCGAGGGCGATATAGACATTGCCGAGGAAGCGATGGCGCGTGTTGCGGTTTTTATGAAAACGATATGCGGACAAAATCGCGCCGCCGACTAGGAAGATGAAAGCATAGGTATTGATGAAGGGACTGAAGAGCCGCACCCATTGCCACGCCAGCACTTTTCCCGTGAGACGATGCGCCTCGACGAAGGCGTAATCAATCGGCGAGAGCAGCACGCAGATCGCGGCGAGGATGATGACGGGCACGACGAGCAGCGTGAGACCGTGCGCGAGTTTACGTTTCATGAGCAAATACACCGTGCCCTGCGCGAGCGGCATACCGCCGAGCAATGCTCCCGTGATATACCACCACCGAAAGATTGCTTCATTCCAACCAAACAAAGTGACGAAGCTCTCGGCGAATGTGCCGGCGCCATACATGAGCATGCCGGCGGCCCACCAAAGCAAATGCGCGCCTTTGCCCTTGGTGCGATAACGGCGCACGACCTCTAGCGCAAATCCGAGCGCGAAGAGCGTGGTGAGAATGGGGAGGTAGGAAATAAGTTGTTGCATAAGAATGACCCGGGAAGTGTCATTCAGCAGGAATCTTTTTCGGCGCTGGGCATTGGCTCCAGTGCTTAAAAGGATTCCTTCTGAATGACAGTTTAGAGGGGTGACGCATCAATCCAAGAATCCAAGAATCCAAGAATCCATCACTCCACCTCTCCATTTCAAAACTCCCAGCTCGCACTGGTGACCCAATGCCGGCCGGGCATGCGATAGCGCGCGAGCTCTTCGTATTTCGTGTTGAGTAAATTATTGCAGCTTGCGGAGAACGTGAAGCCTTTAATGAAACGCGCGGTGGCTTTGGCGTTGAGCAGCACGTAGGCTTCCGGCTCATTGTTGGGATAAAGAAAAACTTCTTCCACGCGGCCGTTGTAACGGCCGTCGAAACTCATCTCGTATTTCGAAGCGCGCCAGCTTGCGCCGAAGTTAAGTGCGTGGCGGATGCGATAGGCGAGCAAATCGTCGGCGCGATTCTCGGAGCGGTCTTTGGCATCGAGATAAGTATATGCGGCGCGCACGTGCAAGCGGGGCTGCCAATAAAAATTCACGCCGGCCTCGAAGCCTTGCATGAGCGCGCGATTGAGATTGCGCACTTGAAAGATCGGTTCGAATTGTCCGATCTCTTGCGGCAAGGCGATCCAATAAATCATATCGCGATAGCGATAGTGAAAATACGCCGCGTCGGTTTCGAACCATCTGCCGAATTGCGCGCGCGCGCCGAGTTCGAAGGAGTTCATGCGCTCGGCTTTCAAAGCCGGATTGGGCACGAAGGAAGTGTTGCCGCTGATTTCTTTTTGGAAAAAACGCTCGGCAATCGAGGGCGCGCGGAACGCCTGGCCCGCAAGCGCGCGCAACGAGATGTTGTCGCGCAGTTGATAAACCGCGGCGAGCTTGGGACTCGCTTGGCTCTGTTGTTTGCCAAACACGAGCACGTTGTGATCGAGCCGCAAACCCGCAGTCAAGGTCAAGCGCGAGGTGGCGCTGAATTCATCTTGCGCATACGCGGCGAAGTTGTTGACTTGCCGGTCGCCGTACATGATCGAATCGGGCGAGCTTTGCACGCGGTCGAGCTGCGTGTCCACGCCGAGAATGAGGTAGTGCGCGGGCGCGACCGACCAATCAAGCTGCGTGATGTTGCCGAGTTTGTCCGCGTCGATGTTGGTGCGCAAGCCGAAAGGATCGTTGCGCGTTTGTATCCAATTCGGATCGGTCTCGTTGAAGAAGCTGCGCGCCGTGTTGCGATAGAAATAAAAGCGCGAACTGTATTTCACGCGCGGCGAGGGCACGGCCCAATAGAACACGTCGGCATTGTAATTCAGCTTCTCCTGGCGATCATCGTGATAGCGCGGAAGCACGCGATACGGTTGGAGATTGTCAAGCCACGTGTGGGGATAATCGTTCTTGGCGCTTGTTGCGCCGAGGCTGAGTTCGAGATTGCGATTCGCGCGGAAATCATAGAGCAACTTGCCGTAGAGATCGTAAAACTCATACGCGCTGCGTTCGCGAAAACCGGTGGATTGCTTGCGGCTGAAGTTGAGCAAGTAGGAAAGTTGATTTTTGCGGCCGCTGTGGCTGAGGCCGAGCGCATTCAAAGAACCCGACTCATTCGTATAACGCAGTGCGGGCGCGGGCAATTCATAAAGACCATAGGTTGCTTCGACGCGCGTTTGACGATGATACGTCGGCCGCCGCGTGATGACATTCACGACGCCGCCCATCGCGGTGCTGCCATAAAGCGAGGAGAACGCACCTTTGACGATTTCAACGCGGTCGATGAAGTTCGTGGGCACGAGGCTCCATAACGCGCCGCCCGCATCGGAAGTGAGCGCGGGACGTCCGTCGATGAGCAACAACACGCGATTGCCCACGCCGCCGCCGGCGACATCCGAAGAGCCGCGTATCGAAAGCGATTGCACATTCGTGCTGGCCGAGCGCATAACGGAAACGCCGGGCACGGTTTCCAAAGCTTGATCAAACGTTGCGATTTGACGGTACTTCAAATCCGCGGCGTTGAGAATCGCGACGCTGGCCGGAGCCATTTGCGCGGTTTGTTCTTTCCGCGCCGCTGTGACCATAATTTCCTGTCCGGTGAGCGGACTTTCGTGCATGAAGAAATCGCGCGCGAGCAACTTGCCCGGCGCCAGCGTCAAATCCGCAACGAGGATGTTGTCATAGCCCAAACGCGAGAGGCGCAACCGATACTTTCCCGGCGGCACTTGCCGCAATAAGAAGCTGCCGTCGTTCGCCGTGGCCGCGCCCATGCGCGTGCTGTCGAGATAGACATTCACAAAAGGCAACGGCTCGCGCGTGCCGGCATCAAGCACGCGCCCGGCGATTTCGCCGTAGAGTGTCTCTTCGGTCGCGGAGGTTTGCGCTTCGCCTCGCTCATTCCAACACACGAGCAGGAGCAGCAGCGCCATTGCTTGGAATAATCTCTTCATTGTGCTTCCGCCGTCTCTTTTCAAGTCATTCAAAAAACTTTTCATTCAAAAAAAATTCCCCAACAGAGGGATTTAAACCAACGTATCAAGCTTTTGGCTTTTATCCGTTGGCCTTCATCTCTCCGTTGGAGTCGAAGTTTTATGCTTCAAGAACAGCTTGCTTACTTCACAATCGACAGGTCGGCTTTGATATTCGAATTCGTCCACTCGATCTTCGCGTCGCTGACGGTGATGATGGTCGGCGTCGCATAAAACGGCGGGGCCGCGCTCACGCCGCTGCTATCGGAGTTTGCCCAATAAAGGCCGAGCACTTTCGCGCCGGACGGATTCGCAGGATCGCGCCAGCCGACCGTCAGCGCCTTGTATTCGCCTTTATTTAATCCTTCGAGTTTGTAATCATAGGTCGTCGTGCCCTTGGCAATTACATCGGAGGCTTTGGCTGGCGGGCCTGCGGGCGGCCAGGAGGTCCAAATCGAAATTTGCACGTCGCCGGTTGCCGGCCATGCTCCGGTAAATGTCACACGCCCGGAGACGGTGCCAAAGTCCGGCGCCTTAACGGGATTGTTATCATCACTGCACGCGGTTAGAGCCAGCAGCGCCATCATGACCAGAGCGCAAAGGATACTTATGCGTTTCACGGTTTCACTCCATTTGTTAGAAGAAGAACTGCAACGGCTGGTGAACTGTATTTGACCGAGCTTTTATTCAAACCGCATACCATTGCGGCTGATTTGCGGTCGCACCTCCTTCGCCGCGCTCTAACTTACACGAAAACCACGGCAAAAATTTTTTGTTCAACGCTTTAAACCTTGCTGCGCAGTCGTCGCACTTCGCAGGAATAGGAAAAATTTTTTCAAGTTGAAAAGCCGGAGTTTCAGGGTGAAAAGTTTTTCGCGTTCGCGCGCATACGATTTGTGATTTTGCTTTGGCATAGCTATCTTGAATTTCAAATGCAGCTTTGAACGCGCGCTTAAGATTCACGTCAGCATGATGATCAACTCAAACGATTTTCTTTCAGCAAGAACGAACTCATCGAAGGAAAGAGCACATGAAAATCGGCATGATCTGCTATCCCACGCACGGCGGCTCGGGTGTGGTGGCTTCCGAATTGGGCATGGCGCTCGCGCAGCGCGGGCATGAAGTGCACTTTGTGAGTTATGCGGTTCCCTTTCGTTTGCGGGAATTTCATCCGCGCATCTTCGTGCATGAAGTGGATATGGCGACGTATCCGCTGCTCAAACATCCGCCGTATGAATTGGGCTTGACCAACAAAATCGTGAACGTGGTTTCGGAGTACGGCCTCGACAT
>CAYNDW010000278.1:0-7899 GCA_964395375.1 uncultured Cytophagia bacterium | reverse complement strand
CGCTTGGCTCCCGGAATGGCGCACGTCACTGCCGGGAACATCAAAATCCAACGCAGCGCCATTTGCGCCAACGTACCATCACGTGGCGTTAACGCGCGCAAGGCTTCCACTGCGTGCAAGCCCGTTTCGTAATCCAACCCGGAAAAAGTCTCGCCGCGATCGAATGCCTCTCCGTGCCGGTTGAAGGCGCGATGATCATCCGGCGCGAAGGCGCTGGCGCGCGTGAACTTGCCGCTTAACAAACCCGAAGCGAGCGGCACGCGCGCGATAATTCCAACGCGGCGGCGTTGCGCCTCGCCGAAGAAAAATTCCGCCGGCCGTTGCCGGAAGATATTGAAGATGATTTGCACCGACTGCACGTTCGGATATTCGAGCGCTTGCAGCGCCTCTTCAACTTTTTCCACGCTCACACCGTAGTGGCGGACTAGGCCGGCGCGGACCAAATCCTCGAGCACGCCGAAGACCTCGGGCATGGCATAAACTTCCGTGGGAGGGCAATGAAGCTGCAAGAGATCAATCGCCTCGGTCTCCAAGTTCTTTAAACTGCGCGCGACAAAGGCCGTGAGATTTTCACGCGTGAATCCGGCGGCAATATGCGGGCTGAGCCGACGCCCGGCTTTTGTTGCGATATAAAACTTCTCAGACCGTTCCCGCCGAAGTTGCGCCAGCAAACGTTCGCTGCGTCCATCGCCATACACATCCGCGGTGTCGAAAAAGTTTACGCCAAGATCAAGCGCGCGATGCAGCGCCGCCATCGACTCGCCATCATCCACTGCGCCCCACGTGCCGCCAATAGCCCACGCGCCAAAACTGATGGTTGACACCTTCCATCCGGTGCGACCGAGTTCACGATATTCCATTTCAATCTCGTCCGTTGCGTTCCATAGTTCTATTTCACTGTATTTATCAGCGCACCAATGAAGGTACTAATGCCGTGGTGTCTAGTTTTTCAAGATAGAAGGCGGCGCCGTTTTTTTCAAACTCCGGTTTGCAACTGCTGTAATAAAATACTTCACCGCAACGGGGAGGTGTCACGCTAATGGAACGAAATATTACGATCATTTTTACTTTAGGCAAGCGCATTTCATCTGAACGAGTACGCTAACCACGCAACTGATTGTATCCTCAAGAAATTGCAGCAGTGCTTTTCATAGTCCTCGACTGGCATGGCGTTTGGAAAGTGATAACCCGTGGTGATCATAAACTAACTTGCAGTAATGGGATATTCAACACAATTAACTTTATCGTCGATCGTTATGTCAGTGAATCAGAGCAAAAAAAGAACTCATCGTCTGGTTTTAGTGCTGGCGCCAGTGCTGATTGCTCTTTGCAGCGCTTGCAGCGGCGGGCGAAAGATGTCGGCGGCGCCATCCACTTCCACTGCACTGCCGGCGGCCGAAACGGTTGTATATCGTATTTCGCCAGGTGACAATCTCATTGTCAAACTCTACTATCATCCGGAACTCAATACCGAAGTGTGGGTGCGACCGGACGGTTTTATCTCGCTTGAATTGGTTGGTGAGATTAAAGTGGCCGGTCAAACGCCGGCACAAGTGGATTCGGTTTTGCAGATGATCTATGGTCACAAACTCGTCAACCCCGAAGTTGCCGTGGTCGTCAAAAATTCCGTCTCTTTAAAAGTCTTTGTTGGCGGCGAAGTACAAGCCCCAGGGCTGGTGTCGATTGACGGAGGGTTGAAACTGTTAGGAGCAATTTTTCAGGCCGGTGGTTTCAAATCCTCCGCGCAGCTTTCCCAGGTTGTTTTATTGCGCAAAGACGGTCCCGCGGGCCAACCTGTGAGTATGGCCTTTGACCTGCGCGACGCTTTGCACGGAAGGCAGGCCCAAGCCAATGTCGAACTCCATCCTAGCGATGTGATCTACGTGCCCAAATCCGGCATTGCGCGAGTGAATCAATTCATGGATGAATTTGTCGAAGGCTTATTGCCGGTGAGCACGCTATCCGGTTTTGCTTGGGTGTATACCTTGGTGAAATAATCCGTGCTTCACCTTAGGTTAATGCTGAGAGAATCATTTAGTATTATGAGGAGGTTTTCAAAATGCTGGTGTATAATTCGAATCTCTTGAGCTTGCGGGACGGTCTGCAAGCGATTTTCAGAAACCGCACTTTGGTGCTGCTCGTCTTCGCGTTGACTGTAGTCCCGGTCGGTATCGCCACTTTTACTGCCAAGAACATCTATCGCACCAAAGCCAAAGTTCTCGTACGCCGCGAAAGCCGTCCTGCCGCGTTGAATCCGTATTTTTCGCGTTTGGATCAAGAAGAAGATATTCGCTCGGAACTGGAAATCGCCACCAGCCGTCCCGTGCTGGAAAATGTGCTCTATGCGAGCTGGGCGCAGGGTAAAAAGATTGAGCACTTTGATCAGCCCGATATATCATCTCGGGTGGATGAAAGCGGGACGATTAGCGAAAAAATGCTCGACCAATTCCGCCAACTCATTACGGTTGAAGCCGTGACCGGCTCCAATGTCATTGAGATCAGCTTTGATGATGCCGATCCCGTTCGTGCCGCATGGTTCGCCAATGCCCTTGCCAACGCTTACGTTGCGTACAACGCGCAAGTCCACGGCGGTGCCGGCGCCGAGAATTTTCTCAAAGAACGGATTGCGGAAGCGCGCAGCCGGCTCGATAGTTTGGATCGGACGCTCACGGCATATCGCGCTTCGACGGGTTTGGCGGCGCACAGCAAGCAGGAAAATATGATGTATGAAAAATACCGGTCGGCCGATCAACAGCTCGCGCAATTGCGCGAAAAAGCAGAACTGCTCACCGATAAAATCCATCGCCTGCGGCAGGTGTATAGCGCCGGCGACTCGCTCGTGATCCCGACGGTGGAAATGGACAGTCATCCTTCGGTGCGCATGTTGTATACCCGCTTGACCGAGTTGCGCTTGGAGCGCAATGCCCTTGCGGAAAAATACCAAGTTGATCACCGCTTGGTCGCCGATCTCAACAAACAAATCGCCAGCGTGCAAACCGCGCTGATCGCGGAAGTGGATCGTTTGCTCTCGCTGGAAAACGAGCGTTTGAATTCGTTGCACGAGGAAGAATTGGTGGTGTCGCGAGCCGTGGCCGTGGCAAAAAGCGCCATCAACGCGCTGCCGGAAAAAGAGCGCATCTTTGATGAACTAGAATTGGCGAGCGAAAACGCCCGCAAGGTTTATTCGCTGCTGGTTATGCGCCGAGAAGAAATGAGCGTCGAAAACGCGACGGATCGGCGGCTCTCGCGCATTACGGTCATTAGTCCGGCCGGCGTGCCGAGCGAGCCGATCAGTCCACGGAGAGGCCGCAACATGATTCTGAGTGTCATTATCGGAATCCTTGCGGCGCTCGCCAGCGGACTGGTGCGCGAGTATTTCAATGGCACCTTCAAATCGCCACACGAATTAGCGCTTGCGCTTGAGGTTCCAGTGTTGGGCGTGATTTCCGCCGAGAAGAAAAGCAAGCTCACTTACTCCTTCGACGATGATGCGATATGATCGACTTCAAAAATAAAACCGATGATCGCAAGAATGGTCACGCTCCTGGAAAGAGTGGACGCGCCTATGACGGCGATCACAACCACGAGCACGCCGCCGACAGCGAAGAGAAGCGTTTCAATTCTTTTCAACACATCGCCGAACAGACGATGCGGGAGCAAAAACAGACTTCAGCGTTAACGCTGACCGACGAATCCGCCGCAATGTTTCGAGCGCTTCCGCTCGCGCAACAAGAGGTTGAAAAGATGCGCAGCGAGATTCAAGTGTTGCACCAACGACATGGCACTTTAAGTCTCGGAATTGCCAGTGCGCATAACGGCGAAGGCACTTCCACGATTTTGGCTAATCTCGTCCTTGATTTCAAGCGAACGGATTTGCGAATCTTGGTCGTGGATTTGAACATTCGCCACCCCAATCTTGCGGGCCTGTTTTCGCTGCCCAATGGTCCCGGCTTGATCGACCTCATGCAAGCGCGCCAAAAGTTCTCCGATGTGGTTCGCGTGGTCAAGTCGAACAAGATTTTCCTGCTGCCGTTAGGCATGCCCGGAAAGGCCACCCGGTTCGAGCTTGAAACCGCGGTGCGCGCAATCAACAAGGCCGGCAAGAACAGCCAATATTTCGACCTCATTTTTTTTGATTTTCCGCCGTTGAACGAAGTTCCGCAAGCCTTGTTTGCAGCCCGGCAGGTCGATGGCCTGATCCAAATTGTGCAAGCGGAGCGCACCCGCATCGAAGTGGTGCGAACATTAAGAGCTAGCTTTGATCACCATGGCATTCGATTGTTTGGCGTGGTCTTCAATCAACGGCGTTACTATATCCCGAAATCAATTTATAAAAATTTGTAAAACCAAAAGGAGATGGTTTCCATGAAAGTCGTTATCCTCGCAGGAGCAAGTGGGGCGCGATTGCTGCCCCTGACGCAAGTAACTCCCAAACCGTTATTGCCGATTGCCAATACACCGTTAGCAATTCATCTCGTGCAACACTTGAAACGTTCCGGCTTCACCGATTTGATTTTTTGTTTGGATCGTGAAAACACGGCGTTGATGGAAGTGCTGGGCAACGGAGATCCGTGGGAAGTGGTTATTCGCTACGCGCTGGAAGATCGCCCCTCGGGCACCGCGGGCGTGTTGAATCAACTTTCCGCACTCCTCGCCAACGAGTCGTTTATCGTCATGGGCTGCAATGTGCTCTTTAGCTTTAATTTGCGCGATCTCGTGAAGCAGCACGTTCGCTCGCAAGCTGATGCCACCGTCTTGGTTTCAAAGCTGCCCGCGGTTTATGATTTCGGCCGCAGCGAAGTGGTGGAAGTTTCAGAAAACGGCGGTATGGCGCGCATTGACCGCGGCGACGGCGTTATCCAATCTGCGCGCTTTTTCCCCTTGGGGATTTATTGTTTCGAGCCGTCGGTGTTTCAACATTATCGTCAAGGCGAAAGCTTCCTCGATATCAAAGAACAATTGCTGCCGCGCTTGTTGGAAGCCGGTTTGAAAGTGAACGCGCAGCAATTGCCCGGCGAATGGCAGAACCTCTTCAATCTTGAAGATTACATGAAAATGAATGAGGGAGCATTGGCGGGTCGCTTCGGCAACATTACCTATCAGCGGCAGATTTCGCCGAGCGTTTGGGTCGGCCGCAATGTTCATATCGGCAGCCGCGTCAACTTTATTCCGCCCGTCGTTATCGGCGACAACACCGTGATTGACGACGACGTGCAAATCATCGGTCCGGTCTCCATCGGCGCGGATTGTTTTGTCGGCAAAGGCGCGGTGTTGCGGGAATGCATCATGTGGAATCGCAGCCAAGTTGCGGAAGCGAGTTGGATCGAACGCTCCGTGGTCACACGCGACAGCAAAGTTGGGCCACGCCAACACCTGCAAAACACGGTCGTCATGAAAGATAAATTGCAATCTGCGACCATAAATCTGCTGGAAAAAAACTACAACATCACGACGATTGCTTCCTCCGGCTTCACCTCGTCGCTGCCCGGGCAGTATCGTCGCAGGGTTTATGATTTCTGCAAACGCAGTATTGATCTCGCTTTTTCTCTTGTCATGCTCCTGTTCTTTTTGCCGGTGATGGGCGTCATCGCAATTGCGATTAAGACGGACAGTTCCGGCCCGGTGTTTTTTCGCCAACGCCGCTGCGGCTTGCGCGGCCGTGAGTTTTTTATGTTCAAGTTCCGCTCCATGGTGCAAGACGCTGCGGAGCGGCAGCATGAATTGAAACACTTGAACCAAGTCGACGGGCCGATTTTCAAAATCGAAAACGATCCGCGTATGACGCGTGTCGGGAAAACGCTCCGCAAGTATAGCCTCGATGAAATTCCGCAACTGTTTAACATCTTTCGCGGAGAGATGAGCGTCGTCGGCCCCCGGCCTTTGGCGCGCAAAGAGCTCAAGTTCGAACCCTCGTGGTCGGAAACGCGGCTGCAAGTGAAACCCGGTCTCACCGGGCTATGGCAAGTGAGCGGCCGCAGTGACACTTCGTTTCGCGATTGGGTGGCCCTTGATAAATACTACGCCATGCATCAAAGCTTGATGTTGGATTTGAAGATTTTGTTTAAAACACCGTTTAGTGTTCTGCTCGGTGCCGGCGCGTACTGATTCAAAAAACGATGCCAGAAAAATGAGTGGCAGAAAAGTATAAGCCCGTTTGCTTCTTTAGAGTATGATTACTCCGAACGATTAGAGGTTGCACTTTTCCTCCTTCCCTGTCATTCAGAAGGAATCTTTTTACTCGCTGGAGATACTGCCGAGTGCTAAAAAAGATTCCTTCTGAATGACAGTGTTAGAGGTGACAAGCTTGATCGTCAAAACTCTTTAGATTGCCCACGCCTTTATCTTTCTGTCCTTCATTTTTCTGTCATCGCTTTCAGATAGTTTTGCCAACCATTGTTTTGCTTTTATAAAAAGACTGCATTCAAAATTTTGCTCTGAAGCCATGCTCGCACTTAATGCCAACAAATCCTCCAGCCTACTGCGCATTCTAATTCTCTTGGGGGTGTTGGCGGCCTATGCGAAAATGGCCTATGGCTTGACGAGCCTGCCGAATCAGTGGGTCGGCGCATTGATCGGCCTGCTCGCCGCGGTGATCGGCATGGTGTTTATCCGCGAACGCAAACTCGCTCTGCTCACGGCGCTCGCATTGGTCATACCGCTGGTCGGCTTCGATTTCAGTTTGTACTACAACGCGAAGCTCGGCGGCGATCATCGCATTGCAGCGAGCCTGTTAGATTTTGCGCTGCTCGGATTATGGTTGCATTACATGCTCACCGCTCCGCGCGAGGAACGGCGGCCGCTGCGACCGAGCGTGCTCAAGTGGCTCATGGTGGGATTGTTTCTCCTGGCCTTGCTTTCACTTAATTTCGCCAAAGAACCTGCGCTCACGTTTTTCGAAATCATCCGCTTGTTCCGGATGATGATGCTGGCTTGGGTCGTGAGCAAATGCGTGAACTCGCAACCGGCATTGCAGCGCGTGTTGCTCGCTTTGCTTGCCATCACGATTGCCGAGGGCGCGTTGGGCTTCGCGCAAAAATTAACCGGCGGCCAATTGGCGCTCGGCGTCGTGGGCGCATCGGAAAAAGTGATGACGCAAGAGTTGAACACCGGTGATGTCGCGGTTCGCGTCGCCGGAACCTTCGGCCACACCAATCAATTCGCGCGTTATCTTGGTCTCGTTTTGCCGCTTGCTTTGTCCTTCGCCATTGCCGCGCAAAAGAAATCTCATCGACTTATTGCGAGCGCCACTTTAGTTCTGGGCGGCGGCGCCTTGGTCGCCACGCTCTCTCGCGCCGCGTGGATCGGCGTCACGCTCGCAAGCGGGCTTGTTTTCGCCGCGATGATCATGCAGCCCTTGCTGCGCACAAGAGCTTTGCAGAGTCTCAAGCTCCTTCTGCTCCTCCTCGTTCCTTTCGTTTTGATCAATATCGGCACCTTCATCGCGCGCTTCACGAGCCAGGATGAGGGCTCCTTCGCCACGCGCGAGCCGATGGCGCGCATTGCCTTAAAGATTATTCAAGAACATCCCTTGGGCATCGGCTATGGCAATTACCGCATCATGCTTCCACGTTATGGCGACCCGGCGGAGCCTTTTACCTTGCAAGCCAAAGTGCATAACATGTATCTCTTGATTGCCGCGGAATTGGGCATTGCCAGTTTGGTGGTGTTCTTGGGAATTTTGCTCGTTGTGTTTGCGCAATGCCTCGCGCTAGCCAAGCGCATGCCGCAGGACTTAGGAATGGTGGCGCTTGGAATTGCCGGCGGGTTGCTGGCTTTTGCCATTCACGGCACGGTGGATTATGAAGAAATCGGACGCATTCCGATTTTGTGGTTTTATGTCGGCCTTGTAGGCGCGCTTACAAGATTGCAGACCAACGCCGGACACCAACGCCCTCCTAC
>CAYNDW010000277.1:0-7916 GCA_964395375.1 uncultured Cytophagia bacterium | reverse complement strand
TATCACGGCCAATCAAAGCGACGCGCTCGGGATTCCCCATCGCAAAGGGACTGTTTTGCCAATCGGCAACGCATGCAATGGTCATTTCACTCGTTCGCGTTTCTCTTTCTGCAGAAACCATCTCGATTACAAAACGGCGCGGCAGATACTCATAGGCGCGGTTCAGGTGATGCGAAGACTCAGCTTCTTCTTGCATTTGAAGTTGAATAAGATTGTGACGCACGAGCCAGTCGTAGTCAATGAAGCTTGAGGAAGCGCCGGTATCGAAGTCGCCAATGACGCCGATGGCGGCATTGGCCGAGCACAAAGTAATAGCCACGGAAGGATAGAAGTCATTGGGGATAATAGTATGAGGCCATGCGCAGCCGCGCTCTTCAACGAGCAAATGCTCTTCATTGACAAAAAGAAACGGAAACTTGCGCGTGCGTTGGCAAACTTCAAGAATCTGCTCCGGCTTCGGATAGCTTTCCAACGTAGCGCCCGAGGCTGACACTTGCCCCTCCAACACCATAATCCATGCTGCTTTCAGCTTTTGGAATTGCATGAGCAGCCATTCGCGATTTTGCGCTTTGAGTTGGCGTTTGAGCGCGGCGCGTTCGTGCAATGACAAGTTGCGGTTCGGATCGTAAGCCGGATTGTCTCCAATGAACCGCAAGCCGATTTGAGTTTTCGGCGCAAGCACCTCAAAGAAATCGTGCGCGTGCTTCGCCGGCGGTTGCGCGGTTTGCTTGGCGCGGCGCAGCGTTTCCAAAACCGCGTTCATCGTCGCTGCGTCGGCGTGCCGCAGTTCCGCGTGAATGGTTGCCAACATGGTTTCTTGACTCATGGTACTCTCCGTTTGTTTACCCCATCGCGAGGTATTCGTCATTGACAAACACGAAGGGAAACTTACCCGTCTGCTGCGAAATCTCCACATTCTGCTGCGCTAGCGGCCGATCTTGCAAGCTCTCACCCCACTTCGCGGCTTTTCCATCAACTACAATTAGCCACGCTGCTTGGTGCTTTGCAAATTGTTCTTTTAGCCAAGAGAAGTTTTGTTCTTTTAAGCGGAGTTGTAATGCCGCGCGCTGTTTACGAGAAAGCCGCTCGTATTCTTCGAGCCTCAAGTTCTCGCCAATGAAGTGCAATTCTCCGGCAACGAGCGCTTGCGCTCTAACCGGCTCGCGTGGAATGGGAGTTTGTTGCCTGCGCTCCGCGTGCTCAACGATTTCCCAGATGGAATTGAGCAGCACGGGTTCGATATGAGACAGCTTGGTTTTGATATTTTCGATGATCATTTCATGGCTCATGAGGGCCTCCTTGATATTTCAAATGCCTCGTCGTTATTCCTTATGGCGCGATGATACTCCCGAATCCGGGCGCAAATGCGCTCCATCTCTTCAGAAGAAAAGTTTTCGTGATAGATGCGCTTGAAGGTTTCGACGATGAGCTCCACCTCGGCGATGCCGGGCCGTTCGGCGGCGACGGCGCTCACTAGGCGATTCTTGAAGCTATTCCACATGCGAAATCCATGAAGTGCGCGCTCGCCTTCGGTTTTTCCCCGCCAAAGCTGCAAAAGCATTTCACGAGTTTCAGGGCGTGTGTCCTCAGCAAAAATCATAATAATGCCTCGAGATCATCGCGGAAGCCAAAACGATCGGCCCACGCGCGCATGTAACTCAAATCTAGTTTTTCCTTTTGTGTTGCCAGAACGTTTTTCAAATCCGATAGTTGGCGCTCAGATTTTGTTGTGGTGTACGTTCTGGGCTTTGAGATGAGGTAGTCTTCGGGAGTGACGTACCAAAACTCCTCTTCCATGACGCAAACTGTTCGACGGCGTCCGAATTCGGTTTGCGCAAACGGCTCCGGCTTGAGGGGGACCAAATCCACCTTCGCGGCCGTGCTCAAGTAGATTAGATTGAAGGGATATTGCCGCCGGATGGAATCTTGAATCGCTTCATGCGAGTTTATATAAAAATCTTTTTCGAATGCTTTGACCAGTTTAGCAATATCGTCTTCACTGATTTTGATGACGAGATCAATATCATTCGTGGTCCGAGCCGGGCATAACTATTCGCGGCCACCGAGCCGGCGACCATATACGGAATGCCGCAACGCTCCAAGCGCTCCACCACGAGTTTGAGCAGCGCATGCTGCTCATCTATGCCGAGGGCAGTCATTGTTTATTTCTACGCAGCATTGTTGTTCAAGAAGTCTTCAAGCAGCTTGCGCAATTCACTCACGGGAATATTCTCGGTTTCATTTTTGGTATAGAGGTCGAGCAGTACAATCATATCAGAATAAAACCTCCAAAAATATACAACTCGCAACGCCCCGCTTTTGCCTTTGGTCATGTCGGAACTCGCCAGCCGAATCTTGAAGAGCCCGGTGCCGAGCGGAATGCCGGCAGTGGGATTAAGCTCCAAGCGCGTACGCAAGATTGCAATGTCCTGATCTATTTTGCGATATTTCTTTCTAAGCTTCTTCAATGCGCGCGCAAAAGTCGGTGTGACTTTAAACTGCACGTAGAACCTCGTTAAGGTTGAGCAATTTGCCCTGAGCCAATTCTTGTACGGCGCGTTTGGTTGAACGCGGAACTTTCTCTTCTTCCAAGAAAGTTATAATCACCAGCGCTTTTTTCCGCGCGTGCTTGCGGGGAATAGGCTCCAAGAACTCGACTCTTTTACCGTCATACAATCCTTTGACCGTAAGCATGACAACACTCCTTTCTTAAATTCCTCATGTTGCGTTTCGCCACTCAATTCGTCGCATTGAAAAATCTCTTTGCAAACTGAAACGTCTTCCGGCGATACTCCACGTAGTCCGCGTCGTTTTCATCGAGGCTGTTGCTGCGCACAAAATCCGAAGCGTGCATGAAGCGCGGACCGCCGAGCGAGATCGCCACGTGCGTGATGCGGTTTTCTTTTTCCCCAAAGAACAAGAGATCGCCGGGCTGCAATTCCGCATAGTCCTTGCCCACGGCGAGCGGCACGCCTTGCCGCGCCTGCTGGCTCGCATCGCGCAGAAGCTTGACGCCGCTCAAACGAAACACGGTTTGCGTGAGGCCGGAGCAATCGAAGCCCGAAACCGAAGTGCCGCCCCACAAATACGGCACGCCCAACATACGCTGCGCGTGCGCGACAACGGTTGCCGGAGAAGTTTGCGTTTGCGGATATAACTCGCGCGTGCTCGCCACCAATTCACTTTCAATAAATCCTTGTCGGCCATCGGGCAAGACGACGGCGAGCCATTTGCTTTTCGTGTTTGATGAAGCCGCGGCTTCCGGCAAGCGACGCAACACGTTGCCCAACACCACGGTCGAGAGCGGATTCGCATCCGCGCGGGCTTCGGTGCGCACGAGGCCGTGCATGTTTTTGATCGCCACCAAATCTGCGGCGCGCCAAGCTGCGATCAAATTTTGTCTGCCCACGAGGAGCGCGCCGATAGGAATCCACGCGAGGTATTGATCTTCGGTTTGCACATAATACCAAGTGCCTTCTTTTTTTAGAATGGCAACGCTGCTGCCCATGAGTTGTTGCAACGCCAACTCTGCTGCGTGCGCCGGCTTGCTGCGCAAGTTCGCAACGCTCACGGCCACGAGGCCGAAGCGCTCATTCGCCGGCAAAGCCTCGTCGGGCAGAAAACGAATTTCATCTTCCACTTTGAAATCGGGCATCGCCGCTTTGACGGCTTGCAGTAACTCGCTCCGCGCGGCCGCGTCCGAAAGCTCGCCCATGAGCTTGAGGTTCGCGCCGCGAATTTGCACCTGCACGTCGAACACGCACAAACGTTGATCGGGACAGTATTTTTGTTTGACCGCTGCAACGGCTTTCGTGACCGCGGGCGGCAAATCTTTCTCGATGCGCTTGCAGGCCGAAAGTGCGAGCGCGCACAAGAATAACGCTGCAACAAGCTGACGCGCAGACGGGGAACGTGACGGCATAAATCGGCTCCGAGAAAATGCTGGTGTGAAAAAAAAAGTTCGTAGTGATGCCTTATGAGCTTTGATTTTCAAATTCGGTAAACGCCCCATCCGAAATGTCATTCAGAAGAAAACCTT
This sequence comes from uncultured Cytophagia bacterium, assembly GCA_964395375.1. GTDB lineage: Bacteria > Zhuqueibacterota > Zhuqueibacteria > Zhuqueibacterales > Zhuqueibacteraceae > JABWAN01. The sequence goes on along the minus strand of CAYNDW010000277.1, from coordinate 3,877 downwards.
TTTAGCGCTGGGCATCAACTCCAGTGCGTAAAAAGATTCCTACTGAGAGACACCCGACGCCTGAAGGCGATACTACGAACGCTCGCTCGCGTTGCGCTCATACGTCACTGTGCCTGAAACGGCCGCCACTTTTCTTCGGGCGGCGGCGGCGTGAGCAAGCTCACCACGATCAACGTGAGGATTGAAGCCGTAGCCGCGGGCAAAACGATGTAGTCCGTTTCCATCGGCAAAAATTTTACGCCGAAGAGATTGACCGTCGCGGCAGAGCCTTCCATCACAAAGTTGGCGACCGTAATGGCGATGGTGACGAACATGCCCATCGCAATTGAAGCCACGCCGGCCGGCACCGTGGTGCGCCGCCACAAAAACGCAGCCAGCAATGCCGGCGTAATGCCCGCGCCGACAATCGTATACGCGGTGAATGCCATGTCGAGAATGCTCTTAAAGAATCCCGCGATCACAAACGCGAGCAAGCCGAGGCCGGCGATCAGCACGCGCTGCAAGGTGATGATCTTCTCTTGCGAAGCATTCGGATTGATGAAGCGCTGATAAATGTCGCGCGTGAGGTTGGTGGAAGGAATCATCAAAAACGTATTGGCCGTGGAAAGAATGATCGCAACGCCCGCGGCAATCAACAAGCTGCCGGCGAACACAGGGAGATCGAAGCGCGCAAGATGGAGAATGATCGTCTCGGTTGCGGTTTTATCCAGCACACCTTCGGCGTTCGCGAACGGCGCTAGCGTGTAATACTTCGAACTGCCGATGACGGCGAGCGCGCACAGCAACGATTCAATGACGATCACGCCCACGATCATGCCGATGACGGCCTTGCGCGCCTCTTTGCCGTCTTTCGCCGCGAAAAATTTTTGATAGATGCTGCCTTCGCCTAATAACAATAAAAAGGTGGGAAAGAATACGCCCGCGGCCCAAACCCAGCCGCTACTGCCGAACGCGGTGAAATGATCCGCGGGCAAATTTTGCTGCATCTGCTCCACGCCGCCGACCGCGGCGAGCGCAAGCGGCACGCCGATCACCACGCCGAGCGTCATAATGATGCCGTTGACGATGTCAACGGAAATGATCGAAACCAAACCGGCGATCATCGTGAATGCAATCGTGACCACGCACGTGAGCAAGCCGCCCCACAGCGGATCCATGCCCGTGAGAATGTTGAGCAAGCGCCCGCCGCCGCGAAATTGATAGCCCGCGATCGTCAAGTAGGCGATGGTGATGGAGATCGTGCCGAGGATGCGCGCCCAATGGTTGTAGCGCGTTTCGAGAATATCGGAGAGCGTGAATTGCGCGATGCGGCGCACGCGATGCGCGAGAAAGTAGATGATGGCGATGCCGGCCCATGCGCCCGCGCTCATCCACAATTCGGAGAAGCCCATGCGAAACGCCAAGCCCGCGCCGCCGAATAAACTGCCCGAGCCGATCCACGTGCACACCAACGTGCCGGCGAGCAAGTACCACGGCGTTTTGCGGCCCGCGACCATGAAGTCTTCCTGCGTTTTCACGCTGCGCATTTTCGACAGGCCCACGGCGAACAGCACCGCGACATAAATGACGACCACGACGACGTAAATCATTTGACCTCCTCCGTTCGGATTTTCAGTTGCATTTCAGCGCGAATTTTGGCTCTTTGAATGCAATTAAAGCCCTCAACAATTTCATAAAACTTCCTCGGAATAGCAATGAGAAATTCCTCCACAAACGATTTTTCCGGCGTGGAAGCACGCGCCAATGCGCTGCGCGCGCAACTTGAAGCTGCGTTTCCGGCAAACGCGCGTTTCAACAATCGCGAATTGAGTTGGCTGGAGTTTAACGCGCGCGTGTTGGAAGAAGCATGCGACGAGAGCGTGCCCTTGCTGGAGCGCGTCAAGTTTTTGGCGATCTTCGCTTCGAATCTCGATGAATTTTTCATGGTGCGCGCGGCCACAGTGCAGCGCCAAATCGGAGCGGGCGTGACCAAGCCCGGCCCGGAAGGTTTGACGCCCGCGGAGGTGATGACGTTGATCAACGCCAAGGTGCATCAAGCGCACGAGAGCATTGGCGCGTGCTTGCGCGGGCAGCTCTTGCCGGCGCTGGAAGCCGCGGGCATTTTCATTGTTGACGAGCGCAGCGCGACCACGGAGCAAGTCGAATTTGTGAGCAAATATTTCAACAAGCATGTCAAACCGTTGCTCACGCCGCTTGCCATTGACGCCTCCCATCCTTTTCCTCAGCTTGAAAACAAAGCGCTCTACTTCTGCGTGGAATTGGGCCGCCGCAAGAAATCGAAAACCAAAATGAAGTTGCGCCTTGCGCTCGTGCCCCTTCCTTCGCAGACGCTCGGACGCTTCGTGCAATTGCCGGAAGAGAACGGCAAACATTTCGTGATTCGCCTCGACGACGTGATTCGCCTCAATCTGCACGAAATCTTTCCGCGCGAAAACACGCTCGGCTGCTACGCCCTCAAAGTCGTGCGCGACGCCGAGATGGAGATTGTCGAAGATGAAGCGCAAGATCTGTTGGAGACCATTGCCGAGAGTTTGGAGCAGCGCAAACGCGGCCCGGCCACGCGCTTTTTATATGATCCCGAAATGCCGCAGCGCGTGGTGGAAATGTTCGTCAAGCAGCTCCAGCTCGAGCCTGCGAAAATTTTTCCCGGCGCGCGCTATCATTCGTTCGCGGACTTCATGCAATTCCCCGGCTTCGAGGCCGCGCATTTGCAAAATCCGCCCATGCCGCCGTTGCCCGTCGCGAAGTTGGAGCAGAGCGCCGATCTCTTTGCCACCATGCGCGAGCAGGACCTTCTGCTGCATCATCCGTATCAACGCTTCGATTACGTCGTGAACTTTCTCGAAGCCGCCGCGGAAGATCCGGAGGTGAAAGCAATCAAGATGACGCTGTATCGCATCTCCTCGAAATCGCCCGTGGCCAAAGCGCTCGCCAAAGCCGCGAAGCACGGCAAAAAAGTTTTTGTGTTGGTGGAATTAAAAGCGCGCTTCGATGAGGAGACGAATATCGATTGGGCGCGCAAGCTGAAGAAAGAAGGCGTGCATGTGATGTATGGCGTGTCCGGTCTGAAGACGCATGCGAAGCTCGCGCTCGTGGTGCGCAAAGAGGCCGGCGGCGTGCGGCGCTATTGCCATCTCAGCACGGGCAATTACAACGATCGCACCGCGCAGATTTACGGCGATCTCGGTTTGCTCACCGCGCGCGAAGAGTTGTGCGAGGAAGTCGCGCGTGTTTTCGACGTGCTCACCGGCAACACGGAGCCGGCGGAGTTCAAACACCTGCTCGTCGCGCCGCAATTCATGCGAGCAGAATTTATTCAGCGCATTCGCCGCGAGGCCGAGCACGCACGCGCGGGCAAACGCAGCGGCATCATGGTGAAGATGAATTCGTTGGTCGATACCGAAATGATCGACGAGCTTTACCTTGCGAGCCAAGCCGGCGTGCCGATTCAGCTTCTCATTCGCGGCATTTGCTGTCTCAAGCCCGGCGTGCCCGGCTTGAGCGAGAACATTAAAGTCACGAGCCTCATCGATCGCTTTCTCGAGCACGCGCGCGTTTATATTTTCGAGAACGACGGAGCACCGGAATACATTCTCGCGAGCGCGGATTGGATGCCGCGCAATCTCAACTCGCGCGTCGAGGCCGGCTTTCCGATTCTCGATCCCACACTGCAACAACAAGTGCGCGAGATCATCAACGTGCAGCTCGCGGACAACGTCAAAGCGCGCGTGCTCAATGCCGACAGCACCAACACGCGACCGCGTGTTGAAGGAGTAGCGCGAAGAGCGCAGGAGGAGTTGTATGAGATGGCGAAACGGTGGGCGTGAAGTGGACGAATGCCGGCATTGCTTTTGGGGAAACGTGAGCGTACTTTCGC
>CAYNDW010000276.1:3341-7923 GCA_964395375.1 uncultured Cytophagia bacterium | reverse complement strand
GTGTCCGGGCAAACCGTGCGGCGCGTCGTGCCGAGACCGCTATCCAAAACAATATTCGGTTTGCGCGTGATGAGGAAGAACGAACGCCCGGGCGTAAAAGGTCGAACGCTCGCGCCCTCGGCCCAACGTGTGGCCAGCGGATTTTGCGGCACATAATCAAACAAGCGCCATTGCTTTGCGTCATACGCGCCAAGATCGTCTTGCAGCGTCGTGAGCGCATTGTTGTTGTCGAGATTATACGGAATAGAAAACAGTTGATAGCTATTCGTGGTATCGCCGGCAACAAGCGCCACCGGATTGCCGTTGGCATCAATGCGATAATCACCTTCACCGAGCGTGCGCGTGCGGATGGGATACCAATACGTGTCGTTGCTGTTGCCGGAACCGTAGCAAGTCGGTCCGTTAGTTGGGCCGTTGGTGGCATTGGGGCCGTTGTAGGCCGGAGCAACTTGATCACGCGCAGTTGCGCGGAACTCAATGCCGCGCCGCGTAACGCCCGCAATGGGAATGGTGAATTGGAACGTATCGGTTGCACCGACGCGTAACGCTGGCAGCGGAGGCGCTTCCGTGTTTGCGCCGCCGAGACGATAATTCACCCACACCGTGTCCACGCCGGAGTCTGCATCTTTCACCAACAAACGATCACTGAAAGCTTGGCCGATGGGCGCAATGTTGTTCGTCAAACTTTTCACGCGCGTGAGGGTCGGCGGGCACATATCGAAACGATAGCGCGCGAACGAGTTGTTGAGCGGATTCGCATTGCCCGCGGAATCGGCGACCCAGTAATACAGAGTATCATCGCCGCACAGCGTCGCGTTGTTGAACAAGACGCTAAAATTCGCGTTGCTGCCGGTGCGTCCAAGCGCAACTTCGCCGTCGGGAATCGCATTGGCGGTGGGCGGCGTTTTGAACTTCCAACGCACGCGCGCCGCGTCTTTTGCCGTGTCCGGCAACGTGAGCGTCAATCCCAAAATTTGATTTGCGCCGAACCAAGTCGTGGCCGGAATCGTGCGTACGGTCGGCGCGCCGGGCGAAATGGGGGCCGTGCGGTCCAACTTAAATCGAAACGGAACCGCATTGGCATGGCCGGAATTGCCGGCTTTATCAATTAACCATACATAAGCATACCAATAACCCGGGAGCTGCAAAATCTTGTTCAGCCGCAAATTTGCGCACGAGAGCGTTTGCGTGGTGTCAGGCACGCCTAGTCTGAAGCGGTCGCCGTTCGTGGTATCGTTCGCACTGGTCGGCGGAATCGGATTGCGCACGAGCTTCCAACGTATCTCGGAAATGTTGCGGCCGTCTTGCACGTTCCAACAAATCGGAATGAAGTTGGCGTTCGTGTAATAAGGAAAACCGCCGGGCCAATACGTATTGCTGACGTTCAAATTCACCAAGGCGGGTGCGCCGGTGTAATAATACAGCGGGCTATAATACGCCGAGTTGAAACCAGAAGCGCCGTTCGTTCCGTCGAGCCAAATCCAGCAATAATTTCGACCGGTGGCGACAATATCCTTCAGAGGAATCCTGAAGCAGATTGTACTGCCAATGGGATCCGGAATCGCGAAACCGGTGAAATCCAAAGAATCTTTCGGTGCAACGTTCGACGTTATGATTTTCCAACGGACAGAGGCGACGTTGACTGAGTTATTCGGCAAGCAAATCTCCAGAAAATCTCCGTTAGCGTAGCCGGGGTAACCACCGTACCGCGACCAATCAATGTTTAATCTTGTAATCGCGGGCGGTGGGCACATATCAAAACGATAGCGCGCGAACGAGTTGTTGAGTGGATTCGCATTGCCCGCGGAATCGGCAACCCAATAATACAGAGTATCATCGCCGCACAGCGTCGCGTTGTTGAACAAGACGCTAAAATTCGCGTTGCTGCCGGTGCGTCCAAGCGCAACTTCGCCGTCGGGAATCGCATTGGCGGTGGGCGGCGTTTTGAACTTCCAACGCACGCGCGCCGCGTCCCGCGCACCGTTGGGCAGTGTGAGCGTCAAGCCCAAAGTTTGATTTGGACGAATCCAAGTCAGTGCGGGAATCGTGCGCGCGCTCGGCGCGCCGGGTATGGTCGGCGCGATGCGATCAACGCGCAACACACTCGCCACCGCATTCGCGAAGCCGGAGTTGCCGCTGCGATCGACGAGCCACACATAACAATACCAGCGATTGTTGCCAAGCTGGCTCAAAGGAATCGTCGCGCACGTGATGCCGTTGCCTTTAAACGTGCCGCCATTCTGCGTATCGTTGTTGCCCGTTGGCGGCACGGGCGTGGTGACAAACTTCCAACGCACTTCGCTGATGCCGCTCACGTCGTCGGTTGACCAGCACACATTCAAACTCGTCGCATTGGTGATATAAGGAAAGCCGCCGGGCCAGGGGCTGGTCACATTCAAAGCGGAAATACTCGGCGCGACTTGATCATACGTAATCGTTGCCGGCGTGGCGCGCGCAAAACCCGAAGCGCCGTTCGTGCCGTCCAACCACAAATAGCAATTCCAACGTCCGCTCGTGATCACGCCTTTGAGCGGCACGCGAAAACACAGCAAGCCGTTGCGCACAAACGGAACGTTGCTGCCGGTGTAGTCATTCGGATTGAGCGGCGGATCATTGGGGCTGAGGGTGAATTTAAACCGCGCGAACGCAACACCGCTGGGATTGTTCGTCAAGCAAATGAGCAACGTATCCAAAGAAGTATAGCCGGCATTGCCGCCCGACCAATTTCCCGTAAACGTTCGGATGGAATCCGGCGGCTGGTTGATATTGCCCTGGCCACTCATCGGGAGCGCGAAGACGCCAGAAGGTTGACTGGAATCATTCGTGGCAAAAGTCAAACTGGCGTTATAAACAATCGCGGCAGTGGGCCTAAAGGTCACGCGCACGGTATCGGTATCCGCGGGCGCAATCGTAATCGGCAATTGCAGGGGATTGATTTGAAAAATTTCAGATTGCGAAGAGACGATACTCGTGATGCGCAACGTATCGCTCGAGGCGATTTCAGCAGCAGGCGGATTGAAGACCAAGACATATTTCGTGAGCGAATTATTCACGCTCAACACGCCGTAGTTGAGGCTCGCCGGCGGCACGAACGCGATGCGCGGGCCTTTGGCGCGGCCGCGCAGCACGACTTCGACCGTGTCTTGTTGCGCATTCACGGTATAAATCACGCGCAGCCGCGTTTGCTGCGCTTGCCGGCTCGCGGGTTGATAGCGCACCTGGGCAATGAGCGTATCGCCGTTTTGCAATGGGCCGGTTAGACCATTCAGTAGCGTAAAATGTGTGGCATTCAGCAGCGCCGCGGAATTGATCGTGACATTGTTGCAACCGGCGAACGTCAAGTACACGCTGTCGCGTTTGCTCTTGCCAAACGTGACGACGCCGAAGTCGAGCGTATCATCTTCTGCAATCACTTTGCTGTTGCGATAAATGGACAGCGACTTCTTCAAACTATCGCTATACGTCGAATCCATTATCACATTGCCGGCGTTTTGCGCGCCGAAAATTAAAAAGCGATACTCGCCGTCCGGTTCGGAAGGCACATTCGGCGTCACCGTAAACGAGCCTTGAAACAGCGTGTTGTTTTCCCACTTGCCGTTGAGCGGCAGCGTGAGATTATACTTTCCGTTGCGGCCATATTTGATCGTCGGATTCACGGCGTTCGACATGGTTTGATCGAACAACAATTCCACGGTCACCGCGCCGCCGCCGGAGCACGTGATCGATTGCGCCGTGGCATTATAAAAATTAATCTGCGTGAGCTTGGGCTTGGCTTGCGCCCAAACGCTCGCGCTCCCGCACACCATTAGCGCCAATGTAAAAATGAAAGCAAGTCGCTTCATCGAACAAACCTCTTTTGAAAGTTCAATCCTTGAGCCGATTCATATTGAGAATTTTAAATTGCAAAATTTCAATTTTAAATTTGCGCTGCTTCCGCGGCAGCGGATTATGGAAACGTCGGCGGGCTCGGCAAATTGCCGCTAGCCGAAGGCGGCTTTATGCCGTCGCCGTCGTCATTTTTCAGAGCCTGGCTAATGAGAAAACCTCCACCCGCCGCGCCGACCACGATCAAACCAATAACGAGCGCTTTGCCGCCGCCGCCTTTGGAGGGTCGGCTCAACTCTTCGGAGCCTTTATAGTCGAAGGTGTCAGCCTTCATGTTCTCGCCTTCGATGGTATTGTCCACAGCGGTTTCCGCTGAGTTGTTTTCATTGCCGGCGGGTGCGGGCGCGGCCATGCGAGTATTGCCGCCTTGCGCTTGTCCGGAGAGCTTGCGCGCGACCACGGCCATATGCTCTTTCAAAGCTTCAAACTCGCCGTCAAAATCTTCGCTCACGCTTTCTACAATTTCACCGCTCTTCACATGAACCAATTGCAGTTGCATGAAGTAGAGCGGCCCGACTTTGCTCACGCTGCCATTCACTACGAGTTTAGCGCCAGCCGCGCGACCAATTTGCACCGCACATTCTTTTGTGGTGCAACCCGCGAGGCTCAAGTTGCGTCCGGCCAAAGCGTTTTTCAGCGCGGACTTTTCCATCACTTGAAAAATACCGGCGCGCTGCAATTCTTCGCGCAAGTGCTC
>CAYNDW010000276.1:0-3331 GCA_964395375.1 uncultured Cytophagia bacterium | reverse complement strand
TTAGCTCTGCAAAGATCTGGTCGCATGGGAACATTCGCGCAAGTGCTCGGTCAAATCTCCCGCGTCCGCGGAAGAAACGCGGCCGCTGCCTTCTAATTCTAAAACCGCCAAGGAATACTTCACGCGATCTTGTTGGGCAGCAAAGCTGCTCCGCGCCGCCACGTCTTGTAAGAGAATCGTTGCCGTAAAAACCAGCAACAACTTCCATGTGATAAGTTTCTGCATAACGCCAGACTCCGAAAGAATGGAATGGGAAACCGCTTTTATAAAGTTGAAATACAAAGCTCAAGCCAACCGTGCTTCCGGGCTTCAAGACCGGCCTACCTCATAGGCTAAGGAATAATTACAAACAAAGAAGAAAATCTGCGGGAAGGAAGAATGCAGATTTGTTGTTGCGGCCAAACACTCCGCGCGGAGATTGGCGGCGGTGTAACAATTTCGGCGTGCGCATTCGTGGCCAATCCCACTAAGGGCTGGTTCTGAAAATACGATTCTTTCTTTGGGTTACATTTTCGAAGGGAGGACGCTGAGGCGAGCGGAACGGCGGGATTGCGGCGGCAGCTTAATGGCGATTGCCGCGCTAAAAGGAAAAACTCATACGACGCGATCAACTAGAATGGAATCCGAAATTTCGTGGCCGAGGTGATGGGAGGAGTCTTGCACTTGCACGTGCAGCGGGCCGTTGAACGGAGCTTTGTCTAACACGAGGAGTTGAATTTGCGGATAGATCCCGATCTTGCCCAAATAACGCAGCTTCTCGGGATCGCGATCGGACACGCGCCGCACCACCACGCGCTCGCCCGGATTCGCTTCCGAGAGCGCAAAGCAAGTCAATTCGGGCAGCTTGCCCTCTTTGGTGGGAATGGGCGAGCCGTGCGGATCAAGGGTCGGCTTGCCCAAAAACTGATCGATCTTCTCTTCAAATTCTTCGGAAATGTAATGCTCCAACTCTTCGGCTTCGTCATGAACTTTATCCCAGCTATACCCCATCGCCTCCGCGAGATAAAGCTCTAACAACCGATGATGGCGAATGACTTCAAGCGCGATCTTTTCGCCGGCCTCGGTCAAAGTTACGCCTTGATAGGGTGAGTATTCCACGAGCTTCATTTCCGCGAGCTTCTTGATCATGCCCGTGACCGAAGCTTGCGCCACGTGCAAACGCTCGGCAATCGCGGAAGTCGAAACCTTTTTGGCGCTCGAATGCAAATTGTACATGGTTTTCAAATAATCTTCGATCGCCTGCGTCGTCAGATTCTTCTTTTTCTTCATGAACCGGATACGTTTGAGTTGGAATCGCGCCGTCGTAGCTTGCTTGCTGGTCCGCGGGTGAGGGGCGGCAAAGTAAAGAGCCGGTGGTGGAAATCCAAATGAAAATTCGAAAAAAAGTTTTTGCAAAATATTCCCTTTCGAGTTTTGCCGCTTGCGCATTAACCGGGAATTGTTATTTTAAGCCGGAACAGAATTAGAGCCGACACGGTTTAAGCGGGCAACCTCGGCGCCCGTTAGTGCAGATGATGACGACGAGGCCCTCACAACGCGCGAACCTCAGACCTAAGGAGAGACGGTGATCAATGCCATTCTGTTTGACCACGATGGAGTGCTTGTAAACAGTATGCCGTTTCATGTGCAAGCGTGGCAGGAAGTCATGTCCCGCCACGGTGTTGAAATCGACCCGCTGGAAATCTATTTGCAAGAAGGCGCGACCACCATGGAAGTGGCCGCGGAGTTGTGCCATCGCCATCGCAAATCCGCCTCGCCGGATTTGGTGCAACGCATCGTCGCGGAAAAACGCGACATGTATTTGGCGATCAACCAAACCGTGCTTAACGACGGCGTCATGGAGTTCATTGAACATGTGAAAGAGCGCCGCTATCGCATGGGCATCGTCACGGGCTCGATTCGCGCGCAAGTCGAACCCGTGCTCGGCGAATACGTGTTGAACATGTTCGATTGCATGATCACCGCGGACGATGTGGAATATGGCAAGCCCGATCCCGAGCCTTATATTCGCGCCGCGCGTAAAGTGGCCTGCGCGCCGTCGGAATGTTTGGTGATTGAGAACGCGCCGCTGGGCATCATATCGGCCAAAGCCGCGGGCATGAGCGTCATCGCGATCACCAGTACGCTCGCCTCCTATCATCTGCGCCAAGCCGACGCCGTGGTCTCGGACTTTTGGGAATTGCGCCGGCGCTTTCCCGGCATCGTGAGCAAGCTCGAAGGCCCGACGTATCAACTTCAACCGCAACTCGCCGCGCGACCCGAAAGAGATTTTTATCCGCTCACCGATGTAGATTTTGAAGAACAATGGTAGTTATTTTTTTATCCCATCACCATCCTGCCTGCAAAGGAGCCGGATCGCAAAAGTTGCTACGAAAGAGATTGTGTCATTCTGCAAGAATCCTGTTTGGAATGAGCGAGGCGATCGGCCGAGCGCAGAAAAAGCTTCCTGCGGAATGACAATGCGAGGGTTGATTCGAAGCGCATCAAATCCGACAATCAAAAATCTCGCTTGCGATCCAAGCGCTCTTTCCTTTACTTTGATCATGCGAAATCTCGTTTTCATGCGCGCGCCCGTTCTGTGTCGCCATGATCGCGCGCGTTTTCATTCATTCAAATCAAGAAAGTTCTTTTATGAAATGGAGAAGCCTTGCTCTCTTTATTAGCCTTGCTGCGCCGCTGAGTGTTTTTGCGCAAGGCGGATACGCCGGCGCATTCTTGCGCAACGGCCTGGCCGCCCGCTCCGAAGCCATGGGCCGCGCCTATGTCGCCATGGCCGAAGGCAATGAAGCCGCGTTCTATAATCCCGCGAGTGTCGCGTTCTTTCCGCATCGCGAGTTGACGACCTCTGTGCGCGTGATGACGCTTGATCGCACGTTTGCCTATGCGAGTTTCGGTTTGCCCATCCATCCCAAGCCGGACAGCAGCGGGCGCGTGGTCAACGGCGGCCTGAGCCTCTCGTGGATTCACGCGCGCGTCGACGACATCAGCGCGCGCGATTTCGACGGCGAAGAATACGCCACGCTTTCCAATTCCGAAAACGCTTTCAACCTCTCTTTCGCGCTGCAGCCCAACAAACGTTTCGCGATTGGCTTGACCGGCAAAGTCGTGCTCAATCGTTTACCCGGCGTCACGCGCGAGAAAGCCACGCTCTCCACTTCTTCTTTTGGATTTGATTTTGGCGCGATGCTGCAGCCCCTCGAAGGCATACGCCTCGGTTTCGCGGCCACGAATGTGAATGTGAAATACACGTGGAAGACGGAAGAGGTTTACGAACGCGGCACGCAGAACATCGACAAGTTTCCGCGCGGCCTGCGCGGCGGCATCGCTGTCA
>CAYNDW010000275.1:0-7961 GCA_964395375.1 uncultured Cytophagia bacterium | reverse complement strand
CTCCGTTTCGATCTGCGCGAGCGTCATTTGAAACGGAGTTTCAAAAACAATTGCGCTCCCAAACGGAGTTTGGGAACGAGTGAGAGTGAGCAACGAGCGCCGCGCTCATCTCTTGTTCCCAAACTCTGCTTGGGAACACACTTGCCGGAGAACTCCGTTTCAATCTGCGATGTCCCATTCGAAACAGAGTTTCAAGAACAAGTGCGTTCCCAAGCGGGAGTTTGGGAGCGAGCAGTTAAGGAACGCCGTTTTTATAACTTACCCATTTGACCTGTCATGCCCGAGCGCTTTAATCGGGCATCCAAGCACATAAAAATAGATTCCCGCTTAAAGACTGCGGGAATGACGGCCAAGGAAAATGGGAAAGTTATTTAATCGGCGATCCTAAGCTGGAGTTTGGGACAAGTGGTCAAAATTAGAACTTACTTTGCAGAGAGCCAAACATGCATCCCTTCACTCGCCGCTATCGCATTCGCCACTACGAGTTGGATTTCCTCGGCCATCTCAACAACGCCAATTACGTGCGCTTCATGCAAGAGGCCGCCATTGAAGCCTCGACCGAGGCCGGCTTCAGTCCGCAATGGTATCGCGAGCACGGTACCGGCTGGGTGATTCGCCAATTGGAAATTCGCTATCACGCGCAGATGCATTATGGCGAAGAGGTGGAAATCACGACTTGGGTTTCGGATATGAAGCGCGTCACTTCGCATCGCGAGTATGCCCTCACGCGCGTGCATGACGGCGCACAAGTCGCGCGCGCCCGCGTCAATTGGGTCTATCTCGATTTGAAGACCGGCGCGCCGCACCGCATCCCAGAATTTTTTCGCGAGGCCTTTCAGCCAAACAATGCGTTGGAAGAACTGCGCATTCACCTCGCCAAAGCGCAAGCACCGGAGGCTCCATTTCATTATCGCAGCAAACGCCGCGCACAGACGTTTGAGTTGGATACGATGCAGCACGTGCATCACGCCGCTTATCTCAGTTGGATCGAGCAAGCTTACTTTGATGCGATTCGCGCTGCGGGCCATCCTCTCGAAAGCTTGCAGCCGCAAGGCTGGACCGTGGTGCAAGGCGGCCACGATATCGAATATTTCGAACCCGCGCGCGACAACGACGAGATCGAGATCGTGAGTTGGATTTGCGAACTGGCGAAAGTGCGCGGCGCGTGGTGTCATGAAATCTATAACGCGCACACCAACAAGCTGCTCGCGCGCGATTACGCGCTCGGCGTGTTCGTGAACGACGCCGGCAAGCTCATCGTGCCGCCGCAGGAGATCGTGAATGAAGTCGTGTATGGAACGCGGCTGAAATTTTAGCGCGGGCATATTCATGCTCCTTCCACGGCTTGGCCGCGGAAGGCTTCCGCACAAAGTTAAACCCTTGGCCCGGCCCTGATTGGAATAAACTGCCGGCGAAAACCAAGGTGATTGCGCGCTTGCGGAAGTGATCGCGCTTGCTTACTTTCGTGTGTTCAAAATTGGTGAGCAAGATGAATTACACCGAGCAAGAGCAACAAGAATGGGAGCGCGAGTTTGACGCCGCGGCGCGACGCTCGTTGCGCGAGCGCATGCGTTACTCGTTCATCCATACCTACAAGCCCGTGTTGGATGACGCGCCCTATTGCGCTTTTGATACGATGGCGCAGTATCGACAGTGGTGCAAAGAAAACTTGCCGGAGTATTTGGGATATGGAGACTGATGGCCATGTTACCTTCGCCAGCAAGCGCGCCGCGAACCGCCGCAAGGATCGCGACAGCCTCCCGCGTCTCGAAGCCTTTCGCGAATATCTGCGTAAGCACAATCTCACTGCGCTCCCTCGCAATCCGAGTTAGGCGCGCGCTGTTTGGAACCTCAGACCTCGCCTCGCATGCCTTCATCCACAGCAACGCCCTATCTCTTTCTGCTCGGCCGGCCCGCGGTCGGCAAATCTACGGTCTCCAAAATTATTTCGCGCGTGCTCAAGCTTCCCGTGGAAAATTATTTCCCCATTGATAAAGCGCATCACTTGTTGTGCAATCCGGACGTGCAAAGCCCGCACTTCTATTATACGCCGCAAGGCACGCTGATCTTTCGCGACCGCGCCGCAGTGATGCGTGAAGCGTTGGAATGGTTGGCGCATGCGGCGCAAAAACGCCGAGTCGAAGCGCCGAATGGGTTTCCCCTCTTGTTTGAATTTGCCCATTACGATTATGCTTCGGCATTAGAAATTTTCGGCGCCGAAGTTTTGCGGCACAGCGCGATTATCGAAATCGTTGCGCCCCTCACCGTCGCGCGCGAACGCAATCTCGCACGGCCGGCAATGGATCAAGTGCCCGAAGAGTGGCTGCAAATGGCGTTTGCCGCGGACGTCTCGTGTCTGGCCGAATTGGTCGCGCCGGAAAAATTTGTGCGGCTGCAAAATGAGCATCGGTTAGCCCAGCGCGAACTGGAACGGCGCGTGCGCGAAGCCTTGCGCCAATTCGGGTTGTGCTGACGAAGCTTGATGATTAAAATCGCTCATACGGCGCGCTCCCATAATCCGGTCATCCCGTAGGAGTCTTTTTATGCGCTGCAATCATGCCGGCGACGAAAAAGATTCCCGCTGCATGGCGCGCTTTTTTTCGTCGCAGTTCCATTTTCGCGGGAGATATTTTGTGCACGCGTTTATTTTAAACAACCAACCCTTTGGCAAAGAGGAAGACCAATGAAACCGAAACACTCGCTCATGCTGCTTGTGCTGCTGTTGCTTTATGGCGCTGCTTTCGGGCAGAACGCGAACACGACAAACGTTGCCGCAGCAACTCCCAATGAACTCGGCTTGCGCTCCGGACCGATGCTCGGCTATTCGGAACTCACCGAAGTCGCGCTGTGGGTGCAAACGACACGTGCGGCGCGCGTGCAATTTCGCTATTGGATTGAAGGCCAACCCGGCACTTCGCATTTGAGCGCGCCGGCGAGGACCACGCCGGAAGGCGATCACATTGCGCAGGTGACGCTTTCTTATTTGAAAGCCGGGCAGCGCTATGGCTATGAATTGTATATCGACGGCAAGCTCGTCGCGTTGCCCCATCGACTCGTGTTTCAAACGCAAGCACATTGGCAATGGCGCACGGATCCGCCGGCGTTTACGGTTGCGCTTGGTTCCTGCGCGTATGTGAATGAGAAAGAACATGACCGCCCCGGCGAACCTTACGGCGCGGACTTCGATATCTTCCCCTCGCTTTCCGCGAAGCAGCCGGACCTGATGCTTTGGCTTGGCGATAACGTTTACTATCGCGAGCCGGATTTTTTTTCCGCGGACTTCATGCGGCATCGCAATGCGCACACGCGCCAATTGCCCGAATGGCAAGCCTTGCTCGCGGCCACGCATCATTACGCCATTTGGGATGATCACGATTACGGTCCCAACGATTCCGATTGGACGTATCGCCTCAAACGCGAAGCGCTCGAAATTTTCAAATCATACTGGGCCAATCCGGCGTATGGCCTCGCAGACACGCCGGGCGTGTTCTTTCAATTCATGTGGGCCGACGTGGATTTTTTCATGCTCGATGATCGTTACTATCGCACACCCGACGACGGGCCGGAATCACCGGACAAAACCATGTTCGGCAAAGCGCAATTGCGCTGGCTCAAAGACGCGTTGTTTGCGAGCCACGCGCCGTTCAAAGTTGTCGCGAACGGCAGCCAAATGCTCAACCCGCAACCCGGTGGCGAAGGCTTTAGTAAATTTAAACAAGAGCAGGCTGAACTTTTGAGTTGGATAAAAACTTCGAAGATCAACGGCGTGCTTTTCCTCAGCGGCGACGTGCATCGCACCGAGCTTATCCGTTTGAACGATCCGAATTTTTATCCGCTCTATGATTATAGCAACTCGCCTTTGACGAGCGGCACATACAGCGCCGATCGCGTCGCCGCCAACCCCAGCCGCGTCGAGGGCACGCTCGTGGCCGGCAAAAGAAATTTCGGTTTGCTGCGTTTCGAAGGACCGCGCAAAGAGCGCAAGCTCACGATGGAATGTTATGATAAAACCGGCAAGCTCTTGTGGAAGCATGAAGTGAAAGCGAGTGAGTTGCAGGTGAAGTGAGGTTGTAAAATTTCAAACTCCATGTGCGCCTGGCAGGCCGTGTCATTCAGAAGGAATCATTTTGAGCACAGGCAAACAATCTCAAAACTTTTTTTGTTGGGCCTGTGCTCCAGCAACCGGTCTTCTTCGTTTGCTCCTCTGACCGGCTCTCTTCGCGCGAGGTGACTTAAAGCCGAGCTAATCATCGCGCCATCTAATTGATATTTTCAAGCGGAGTGTTTTGTTCATCAAACGCGAGCTTTCATCGCCGCCCAACTTCAACACGTCATTCAGCGAGTCTTCGAATCATGCCCGACATTGACCACTGGCGCGAACGCATCGACGACGTTGACGCGCAAATTCTCTCCCTGCTCAATCAACGCGCGCATTACGTGCTCGAGATCGGCCGCATCAAGCTCGCTTTGAGTCTTCCCGTGTACATGCCCGAGCGCGAAAGGTGGATCTACGACAACGTCGAACGCATCAATCAAGGCCCGCTCAGCAACGCCGCGGTGCGCCGCCTCTTCGAACGCATTATTGACGAATCCCGCCGTTTGGAGAAGGAAGCGAATGAAGGAGAGCAGTGATCAGTGATCAGTGATCAGTTTCCAGTGATCAGTGTGCATCGTTTTAGGCTTCAGCAACCAGCATCGAGCAACCAGCAACAAGGAGATAAGGATTCATGGTCGTTGTCATGTCAGAAATCGCCACCGAAGAACAGATTCAAAAAGCCATCGCACGTTTGGTCGAGTTGAAATTCGATGTGCATCGCTCCACGGGAGTCAATCAAACTCTGCTCGGCGCGATCGGCGACAAACGCAACATTGATCCGCGCAACTTTGAGCTGCTCGAAGGCGTGCACGAAGTTCTCCGCGTGAGCACGCCCTATAAGCTTGCGAGCCGCGCTTTTCATCCCGAAAACACCGTGGTCAAAATTCGCGACGTTGAAATCGGCGGCGAGGCCACCGCCGTGATCGCCGGGCCGTGCTCGGTCGAGACGCAGGAACAAATGGAAATCATTGCGGCCGAGGTGAGAAAAGCCGGCGCCACAATTTTACGCGGCGGCGCATTCAAGCCGCGCTCTTCGCCATATTCATTTCAAGGCTTGGGCGAGCCGGGCCTCAAAATTTTGCAGCGCGCTGCCGAACGCGAAGGCCTGCTTACGGTTTCCGAGGTTATGGAAGTCGCACAACTTCCCATGTTGACCGAGTACGTCGACATTCTGCAGGTCGGCGCGCGCAACATGCAGAACTTTAACTTGTTGCGTGAGCTAGGAAAAACTCGCAAGCCGGTGTTGCTCAAACGCGGCATGGCTGCGACGATCGAAGAATTGTTGATGTCCGCGGAATACGTGATGGCGGGCGGCAATCAGCACGTGATCCTTTGCGAGCGCGGCATTCGCACGTTTGAAAACGCGACCCGCAACACGCTCGACATCTCCGCGATTCCGGTCGTGCAAAAGCTCAGTCACTTGCCCATTCTCGCCGACCCCAGCCACGGCACGGGCCGGCGAGATAAAGTTGCGCCTATGGCGCGCGCCGCGGTGGCCGCGGGTGCGGACGGTTTAATCATTGAAGTGCATCACGATCCCGACCATGCGCTCTCCGACGGCGCGCAATCGCTCTTCCCCAAACAATTCGCGGCGCTCATGGACGAGTTGCGCATGATCGCGCACGTCATCGGCAAGAAATTATGACGCACGAAAGTTTGCAACGCATCGCCGTCGTGGGTTTAGGTTTGATCGGCGGCTCTTTGGTGCAAAGCCTGCGGCGCGCGCTGCCCGAGCGCACTTTGCTCGGCGTGGATTATGCCCCAGTGCTTGCGCTGGCGGGCGGCTTTCTGGATGAGCAACACCCTCTCGCAGATTTGCCGCATGCCGTTGCGAATGCAGATTTGATTTTCCTAGCAACCCCCATTAACGCAATCCTCGATATGTTGCCGGCAATTGCGAACGCAGCAAAGCTCGGGGCGATTGTCACCGATGTGGGCAGCACGAAGCATCAGATCGTCGAAAAAGCCAAAAGCTGTTTTAGTGATAAAAAAACTTTCATCGGCGGGCATCCCATGGCGGGGCTTGAAAAAGGCGGGTGGGAAAATGCGCAGCCGCATTTGTTTGAAAATTGCGCGTATGTGCTCACGCCGACGGAGCATTGTCCGGCTGCGCCATTGGCTGCTGTGCAAGAGTTGTTGGCCAAGATGGGCACGCGTGTTATGCTCCTCGACGCGGAAGAGCATGACCGCGTTGCCGCGGAGATCAGCCATTTGCCGCAATTGCTCGCGGTGGCGTTGACGAACTTTATTGCGCGCGCAGGCGTTGCGCTTGAGCCGCGCCTGCAAATGGCTGCACGCGGCTTGCGCGACATGACGCGCATTGCCGCGAGCCCGTATGATATCTGGTGCGATATTTTGCAAACCAATCGCGCCAACGTGCAAACAAGTTTGCAGCAGTTCATCCGCGTGTTGCAAATGCTCGAAGCAGATTTGGCGCGAGAAAATTTGGAAGCCGCTTTTCAAAACGCCAAAACAATTCGCGGCAGCCTGCTCTAAATGCCGCCGCAATTTATTATTGAACATGCAAGCAGCCCTAACCATTCTCCAGCAATCCCCGCTCGCGCGCGTGCTGGATTTCAAATGCCAGTGCGATTGTGACGCGCCCGCGGCGAGGGAGCACACGCCGAAATTCACGATCAGCTTCACGCGCCGCGGCGGCTTTGGCTATCACGTGGGCCGCCGCCGTTATGACATTCACAGCGGCCTCGTCATGTTGGAACAGCCCGGCTGCGAGTATTCGGTCACGCATCGCTGCCAAATCAAGGATGAATGCACGATCCTTGAATTTGAACAAGACTTTTTTGAGGAAGCCCAGCAGGTTGAAATCGGCAATCGCCTCGCCCGGCTATTTTCTAAAAACTATCCGTTCACGACCTTGCCTGCGACTTCCGAGCTTGAGTATTTGCATACGGCCTTGCGCTACGCCGCGCAAGCAGGGTTTGCCGGCGCGCGGCTAAGAATAGACGAGTTATTGCTTGCCCTGCTGCACCGGCTCGGCGCGGCGACACGAAGCGAGCGCACTTTCGAAACGGCTTCCCTCCTCAAGGAATGGCAACGCGACGCCATGGATGCCGCAAAACATTTCATCGCAACAAATTTTCAGCGCGAGCTATCATTGCCGGAAATTGCGCGGCACAGCCACGTGAGTGTTTTTCATTTTTGCCGTTTGTTCAAGCAATTCACCGCGCACAGCCCTTATCAATATTTGCGCGCGATGCGGTTACAACATGCGGCGCTGTTGTTAAGGCACACCTCCCTGCCGGTCACGCAAATTTGCTTCGCCGCGGGTTTCAACAGCTTCGAGCATTTCATTTTGAGTTTCACGAAACAGTTCGGCCGCAGTCCGTCGAAATATCGCAAGTGTTAGCTCGGCTTTTATTCTTTGCCCACGAAACACGCGAATTACGCGAAAAAATTATTTGTGTAATTCGCGGGTTTAAATACAATAGGGCTAAACCGAAGAAAGCAAAAAGCAAGATTCCATAAGCGCTCTTCCTTTGCCCAGCTTACTTTCAGCGTATTCCACAAATCACGATACCCTCATCCAATTTACGGGAGCATTGCACCATGTCATCAAGAAATCTGCTGCTCGCGGCGCTCTGCTGCGGCTTCGTCACGTTTACGGCAATGATCTCACACGAGCCGCAACAACAACTGCGCACGCTAAGCGCGAGCGAGCGCGCGGAACTGCTCGCGGCGCGCGAAAAGGTTTGGCGCGCCTATTTCACCAATGATCGCAAACATCTCGAAGCCGTGATTCCGCCGGAGACGATTGCGATCAATTTCGACGAAGAGCAATGGGCGAATCGCGAAGCGATTTTAATCGGCGCGGTTCTCGCCGGATTCGGATAAGCGTAAACCGTAC
>CAYNDW010000274.1:0-7990 GCA_964395375.1 uncultured Cytophagia bacterium | reverse complement strand
TGCTGCGATGAATCATTGAGCCGAGAAAGAAACTCGTGCCAAAACTCAACGCGCCGCCGCCCACGGTGTAGAGCATGAAGTTTTTGTTCGTCTTTTTTGTCGCGACTTCTGCTTTGGTGATGGGCTGGTTTTTTTCATCCACCAACGCCATGCGGGAGGCGCAGGCAGAGTGGCCCAAAGTCAACGCGCACAAGCCGGCAATCGCCAACTGGCGGCGCACAACTTTCCAATTCGACATGATGAAATTCTCCTGTTGTAAGATCAAAGATGAAACCGGCTCTGTGATGACCGGTAGTCCTAATTGCAATGTCGGCAGTCGAATGAAATTTTGAATGAGCAAATCACAAATTCGGCAGAGAGAACTCTGCGCGAGATTACGTAATCAAATGATCTGAAAGTCTTGGATCTTTTTTGTTCCCCGTGGCCGCGCTCTCGGCTTCGGCGACCGGATAAAACTCCTGGCCTGCGGCACGCATTCCGGGACGGCGCTGCGCTTGCTCGCGCGTCGCCGTCGGCCGAAAGGTTTCGTTGCGCGCCTCTTCTTCACTCGGATTCGTTTTCATGGGCGCCGCGCGAGATGTTGCTTGCGTTGGCGGCGGGGCATTGCGTTCTGCGGCACGAGCGCTCGCGGGCGGCGTTTCCGGTTCGCCGAAACCGAGATCGTCCATTTCCAACACGCCGATCAACTCAAGCTGACTTTCGAGCAAATGCCGCAACCGGCGCGCGAAGGAATCTTTTTGCGCGCGCACCAGCAGCAACTCGTTTTTCAATTCCGCCAATTTCGTTTTGGCGTCGTACAAGGTTTTATCCGCCTGCACGTCCGCCTCGCGCAAAGTAATCTCAGCCTGGCGCCGCGCGTTTTCGATGGTTTGTTGCACCGAAACCTCGGCGCTTTTGAGGGCATGTTTCAGCGTGCGTTCGATCTCTTGATAATCGTGCAACTGGGTTTTGGTTTGCAGCACTTCTTTGTTCAGGCGATCGACTTCCGCGAGTAGGCTTTCAAAATCTTCTGCGACTTTGTCCATGAAGGCGTCGACTTCGTCGCGATCATAGCCGCGCATCGTGCGCTGAAATTCTTGTTTGCGTATATCAAGAGGTGATAATCTCAAAATGAAGCTCCGATCTTGGTGTGAATGAATAAATACTTTCGTCTGCGTCGAAGTGCGCAAGCCGCCGGCGAAGAAATAGTTGCAAGTGATTCGGTGTGTATTCGGGCAAAAGAGGATTACTGGCGTTCGCCAAACAGCGCTCGCCCAATGCGCACATGCGTCGCGCCCTCCGCAATGGCAATTTCAAAATCGTCGGTCATTCCCATGGACAGATGTTGCATCTTCACGTTGGGCAAATGCAGGGCGGCGATGTTTGCGGCCAGCTCGCGCAGTGCGCGAAAACATTGGCGGAGGCGATGCGTGTCACTGGTGAGGGCGCCGATGGTCATCAAGCCGGTCAGTCGTAGATGGGAAAAAGTGGAGAGTTCTCGTGCCAGACTAACCGCTTCTTGCGGGGCAACACCATATTTTGTGCTTTCGCCCGAAGTGTTGACCTGAGCGAAGATTTCGAGGTTTCGCTTAATTTGTTCCGCGCGCTTTTGTAACACTTCGGCTAATGACAGCCGATCCACGGATTGAATCACATCAAATAACTCAAGTGCAGATTTAACTTTGTTCGTTTGCAAATGGCCGAGGAGGTGCCATTGCGCCTGTACGCCTTGCGCTTGCAACTCGGGGATTTTCGCCGCCGCTTCTTGTACGCGATTTTCCCCGAAGCACAGTATGCCGCTGCGATAGGCGGAAAAAACCTCTGCGGCGGGAATCGTTTTGCTTACACCGACGAGCGTTACTTCTTCCGGGCGGCGACCAACGCGCGTGCAAGACGAGGCAATGCGCGCGCGAATCATTTCGAGTTGTGATACATTAAACATGAGGCGCAAAAATAGGTCGGTCGCCCCTAAAATGCAATGGAAAATATTGCGCGCGCAATGCCTCAAAATAAATGTTGGCCGCGCATTTCGACGGGAGCAACGCGAATGCCCGCTTCGCCGGATTCAAGGCTTGACATTCTGCGCAATCCGACTAGATTGTTGCCAGGAATTTTCCACGGCAAACCGGATCACCTGCCTTTTTCTCTCTCTCCCCAAAAAACCTTTTCTCATGCGCGGCATGGCGTGAGAAAATTGCAAGCATAGATCAAGCGGAGGAAACTCATTCATTACTCTTTCGAGAGGAGGAAACACCATGGCTCAAAATTTTTCAAAGTATGCCGGCATTATTCAAGTGTTAATGGGTGCTCTCGGCAAATTTGGTCCGGAGTCATTGACGACCATGTTAGGTGCCGCATCGGGCAACAACATCATCAGCATGCTCCTGGGGTTGGTATTGAGTTACTTTGGGTTCAAAGGCACGGACGGCCAGCAACGTATGGGCGCGCAAGTCGGCGGCGGGTTGAGCGCTTTGGTGGGATTGCTCGGAACCGCGAGCATCGCCATTCCCGGCCTTGATCTATCGCAAGGCGTGAGCGGCGCGAACATTGTCAACCTGCTCGTCGGCGCGTGGGGCTTGTATTCCGGCTTTGCGAAGAAAACCGCGGGAGCCGCAGCGCACTAAATGCTTTCCCGCCGAGGCGTTTCTTGCGCTCCGCTTGCAGCGCAGGTTCGAGTAAAAAAGCCTGCGAAGGTTTGCGCAAAAAACTCCACGGCTGCTCGAGTTCAGCTTCCTTAAGCTCAACCCGATTACTGACCGCCCTTCCGCTTGATTGAAACATGAATCGACCAGTGCTAAATTTTCAGCCTGGTCGATTCGTTTTTTGTCCCGCCCGCAGAACCTTGCCTTTGAGCGTACTAACTTTGAAGTATGCTCTCTCATGCAAACACCAACAACAATCCCTGGCTGGTCGTCCCTCGGCCCATTCCGCGCGCCGAACTGCGCTTGTTCTGTTTTCCCTATGCCGGCAGCGGCGCGGTGGTGTATCGCACCTGGCCCAATGATTTGCCGCCGGAAGTTGAAATGTGCGCCATACAATTACCCGGTCGCGAGCATCGTTTCCGCGAAACGCCTCTGCGCAATCTCGACGAAGCGGTCACTGCGTTGGCGCAGGCGTTGCAATCTCATTGGGACTTGCCGTTCGCTTTTTTCGGCCACAGCTTGGGAGGATTGATCGGTTTCGAGCTGGCGCATTATTTACGCGAACAAGGCGCACGCGTGCCGATACAACTCTTCATTTCCGCGCGGCGCGCGCCGCATTTGCCCGAGCCATTGCCACCCATCCATGCGCTGCCCGATGCGGAGTTCCTCGTACAGCTCCAAAATCGTTACGGCGGCATTCCGCAAGCGATATTGCAAGCGCCGGATCTGCTCAACGCCATGTTGCCGCTGTTGCGCGCGGACTTTACTTTGTTTGAGAAGTATGTTTATCGTTCGCGCTCGCCGCTCGTCTGCCCGATCACAGTGTTTGGCGGCGAGCATGATCAAATCGTGGGTCGCAAGGATTTAGCCGCTTGGCAAGAGCATACCACGGACGCGTTTTCGCTGCGCATGTTGGAAGGCGATCACTTCTTTGTGCGCAGCGCGCAATTCGAAATCGTCCGTGAAGTCTCGCGGCGGTTGTTGCGCGTATTACAGGCAGAGCCGGTCGAGCACAACGCGTGAATGCGGTGCAATTAAATTGGCCGTTGCCGCCGGCGCA
Source organism: uncultured Cytophagia bacterium (assembly GCA_964395375.1). Lineage (GTDB taxonomy): Bacteria > Zhuqueibacterota > Zhuqueibacteria > Zhuqueibacterales > Zhuqueibacteraceae > JABWAN01. The sequence continues at coordinate 4,309 of CAYNDW010000274.1, read as the reverse complement.
CTTCACACTGCAGCCCAACGAAGTTCATGTTTGGGGCATCGGATTGACGCAGCCCGAAACTTCGGTGCAAAAATTGGCGACGATGTTGGCAGAAGAGGAACGCGAACGCGCGGCGCATTTTCAATTTGAGCATTTGCGCCAACGTTTTCTCGTCGGGCACGGCGCGCTGCGGCATATTTTATCGCGCTATACCGGCTGCGCCGCGGAAAACTTGCGCTTCGTTTATGGCCCCTTCGGCAAACCCGCATTGGCTTTTGAAGGCGATTTACATTTCAACCTTTCGCACTCCGAAGACCTGGCATTGGTGGCGGTCACACGCGGCAGCGAAATCGGCATCGACGTGGAACGCTTCCGGCTCGTGACGGAATGCGATCGCATCGCGCAAACCAATTTTTCGCCGCGCGAATATGAAACGTTTTGCGCATTGGAGCATTACGAAAAACTCGCGGCCTTCTTTCGGTGTTGGACACGCAAAGAAGCGTTCATCAAAGCGCTGGGCCTCGGGTTGAATATGCCGCTCGATCAATTTGAAGTGGCATTTGCGCCCGGCGAGGCCGCGCGTTTGTTGCGCATTCATCATGTCGATGCAGCAGCCGCGCGTTGGTCGCTCCTCGCGCTTCATCCCGCGCCGGGCTACACCGCGGCGCTTGCAGTGGAAAAAACGGAGTTCAAGCCTTCGTTTTGGCAATGGGCCTAGCCGCAACGCGGCGCGCGGTATTTTTTTGCGAAACTCTTCCCACCTCTCCGGCTTGCCGCCGGGCTTTGTGTTCAACACCTCCATGTCAAACTCGAGATTGTCGTGCGAGTTTTTTTGCGAAACCTGCATGGGTCTTTTCTTCAAGGAAGATAAAGCATGAACAAAATTTTGAGCCTTCTCCTCGCCAGTGCCGCCATAAATTTGATCGGCCCGGCGAGCGCCCAAGCGTCGCCGCCGCAACGCTATCGCGAGGAATTTTTTTCCGCAATCAAATCGACCAAAAATCTTATCTATGGCCAGGCAATAAATATTTCCGGGCAAATGGAAACCTTGCGCCTCGATCTCTATGAGCCGCAAAACGATTCGGCGCAGACGCGACCGGTCATGATTTGGATTCACGGCGGCGGCTTCACCGGCGGCGACAAATCCGACGAGCAGATCACTGAATTATGCACGCGTTTCGCCAAACGCGGCTATGTCACGGCTTCGCTCAACTATCGCATGCGCAAACAATGGAGCACCTTGCCGGAGTATTTCGCCGCGGTGCAGGAGGCCAAGGAAGACGCGCAAGCGGCCGTGCGTTGGTTTCGCGCGCAGGCGCAAACATATCGCTGCGACACCACGCGCATTGCGATCGGCGGCTCTTCCGCGGGCGCGACCACGGCGCTCCATGCGACCTATGAAATAAGCGCGGGCACGAGCGGCAACCCGAGACGTTCTTCCAAAATCGCAGCGTGCGTCGAATTTTGGGGCGCGCTGAACGACAAGGCTTTGATGGAAACCGGCGAAGCGCCGCTGCTCATCGTTCACGGCACTGCCGATAGTAAAGTCCCTTATACCGCGGCCGCGCTGCTGCAAAGCCGAGCGCAAGAAGTTGGCGTGCCTTATGAATTGCACGCCTTGCAAGGCGCCGGACATGCGGCGTGGGAATATATGCCGGAGCTGATCAGTTGGACGAGTGACTTCTTATTTAAGCATGTCATTTCGAAAACGCCCACTGGAGTAGAAACGCGCGCACCGCAAACGCCGCAATCGCCGGCGCTTTTACAAAACTATCCCAACCCGGTCTCCGTCGCGCTCGCGGATGAAGCGCAACCACGAGCGACAACCACGATTCGTTATGAAATCTTACAACCGAGCACGGCGACCTTGCGCCTCTTCAATGCTCTCGGGCAAGAAGTCCGCACGCTGTTTGAAGGCTGGCGCGAGCCGGGAGTCTACACGCAAAAGCTTGTGGTGAAAGACTTGCCCCTCGGCATTTACTTTTACCGTTTGCACACCAAAGCCGGCGTTCTCACGCGCAAGTTATTGATCACGAAGTAATCGACGGATGCGCTCATGCAAGGTCCTTTTGCCATTGTCTTTCGCGGCCATTCGGGCAGCCGCTTGTTGTCTGAAGCTTTTTTACAAAATGATTTTTGGATGGGGCGGTGCGATAATAAAACGCGCGACGCCGAGGAGTTTGCGTACTATCTCAAACCCGTGCGCAAGTTGGTCAAGCATGCGTTTGATTATCCCACAATGGCGCTCGCGGAACGCGGCCTCGTGCAGCAAAAAATGCGGGACTTGGTCGAAAGCTCGAAGGCGAGTTGTCCCGCTCCGCAAAACCGCATGGCCTTTGGTTGGAAGCGCGCGATCGGCGCTTTCTTGATCGAGATTTTTTTAGATGCGTATCCGGCAGGCAAAGCCATTCATCTCATTCGCGATGGCCGCGATGTGATGCTCTCGCGGCTGCGACGCGTGGAAGAGATGGACGATCCCACCGTGCGACAAATGGTCTTCGGCGAAGCGGAGCTTACGCACTATCGTGGTGCGGCATTGCGCGACGAAGCGCTGCGGCTTTATCGCAATGAAATTGAAATGCTGCATTGGGTCACTTCGGTGCGCTTCGGCATGCGCGGACGGAAATATCCCAAGCAATATCTCGAAGTGCTCTATGAAGATTTGTGCCGCGAACCGAAAGCCACGCTCACGCGCGTTTTTGATTTTTTAGAAGTGCCGCTCTATCCGCAAACGCTAGCATGGATCGCGCAAAATGCTTCCCGGCAGCGCATCGGCAAATGGCAATCCGAAGCCGCGCAACTCGAAGCGGCGATAAAAATCGGCGAACCGCTTTTGCAGGAATTGGGTTATCTCGGGAGCAACGCGTGAATGTTTTGAATGTCGTTCTCACCGGCCCGCCGCGCTCGGGCACGACGCTCACCTGTCATTTGTTGAACAAGCTGCCCGACACCGTGGCCTTGCACGAGCCGCTCAAAATCGCCGGCCTAGCCAAGCGCGGCACGCATGCGCAAATTTGCGAAGTGATCGCCGATTTCTTTCTCTCCACGAGAGCTTCACTCCATGCGCATAGCCTCGCGCATTCCAAACACATTGACGGAAAAATTCCGGACAATCCGTATGCGAATCATTTTGGCGCAGCCGAATTTCGCGAGCGCCAAGTCACGCGCGGCGAAGTCATCATCGACAAAACGCTCTCGCCGGAGTTTCTGCTGGCGCTCAAACATCCGGCCGCATTCACGGCATTATTGCCCGAACTCATTCACCGCTTCCGCTGCCTTGCCATCATTCGCAACCCGCTGGCCGCGCTCGCTTCTTGGTACACAGTGGATGAGCCTATGCGAGAAGGTCGCGCACCGGCCGCGGAACGTTTGGAACCGGCGCTCAAAAAAGCTCTCGAGCATTTGCCCGATCGCCTCGATCGGCAATTGCATCTGCTCTCGTGGTATTATGAAAAATTTTCGCGGTATCTCAAACCCGCCGATCTTTTGCGCTATGAAGACCTCGTGGCGACCAACGGGCAGGCCTTGCAAATGCTGACGCCGCACGCGCGCCATCTTACCGAAGCGTTGGAAAATCGCAATCGCAACCGGCTTTATGATGATACGCTCATGCAAACTCTCGGCGAGCGCTTGTTGCAATCCGAGGGCGCTTATTGGCAATACTATTCCAAAGACAGCGTCGCGGCGCTGTTGGAGCCGAGAGTTTAATTCTACTTCAGCAGATTTCATTTTCTGCCCGCGAAACACACGAATGACACGTTATTACTCGGAGCACAAATAGGTTACACTTCCGCCTGCTAGTGTTGTCATTCAGCAGGAATCTTTTTAAGCGCTCGGCAGTATCTCCAGCAAGTAAAATGATTCCTGCTGAATGACAGGTGAGGAGGGAAAGTGTAACCTAGATTTCGCTCGGAGTAATACGCTTGCAGCCCGTTCGAAAATCCTTGATCAACCTTTAACCGAGCAAAGCAGCATGAAAAAAATCTTGTTTGTGCGGAAATATAAGAAGACTTCGGGCGGGCAAATTAAAGTGCGCGATTACTTTCGGCATTGCTTAGAGCAGCCGGAGTTGGAGCCATACATTTATTTCACACCGGATTCGCAACCGCATTGCGACGGCACGTGGGCCATGCTCCCGCCGGAACGCCGAGTGGACGCGCTGCATCCCGAGGCGTATGATCTCCTCTTTCTCGCGGGCCGCGATTGGGAATATCTGCCCGCGATTTCACCGGATACCAAAATCATAAACCTGCTGCAGCATGTGAAGCATGGCGATCCGCTTGACCCGCGCTTTGCGCACGTGTCGCGGCCGGCGCAGCGCATTTGTGTA
>CAYNDW010000273.1:0-7992 GCA_964395375.1 uncultured Cytophagia bacterium | reverse complement strand
GCCGCGTGGCGCGCGACCATTTCGCCCAATGCTACGCTTGCAAAATATGCCGAACGCGCGGAGCCGGAATTTGAAGCCACACTCTACGGCGGCCTCACCAATGATTTGACTTTCCTCGCTTCCGGCCGCTTCAAAAACGGTGTGAGCATTTTCCCGCAAGCCCTGCCGCATAATCCCGAATTTAATTTTCAAGGCTACCTGACTTACAAACTGAACAACGCCCTCAAGCTGCGCGTGGGAGGATTTTTCGGCGGCTATGAAACCGCGGATTATCCTGCGGTCAATTTTAACTCCATCGAGTCCGCGCAAGAGTCTGCGTGGCTTGCGCCCATGCGCATCGACGAGCAATACGCGCGCGCAAAGTATAATCCCGAAGGCGCAATTTATCGCCAATGGCCGGAGTTGCGGCGGTGGTCGCAGGGTTACGTGCGACTCACGCACATGTTGAATCGCAACTCCTATTATGAAATAAATGTGAGCTATCTGCGCGATACGATGGACCGCTCCGACCGCGATGGCGTTATTCCCGATAGCCTGTGGTCGCGCCGCGACGACCGGCAGAAAATGGTCAATCGTTTTTTGGAGGAAGGTTACTTCCACACTTTCACCAACAATCGTAGCGAGATTTATCAACTCAAAGCGGACTACAACAATCAGATCACGCCGCATCATCAATTGAAGTCCGGCTTGGGCTTGCGCCAATTCGATTTTGACTATCGCCACTTCATGGGCGTGTATGAAGGCGGCAATCGTTGGAATCTCGTGAACGTATTCTCCGGCCGGCCCTATGAGGGCAATCTCTTCGTGCAAGATAAAATCGAGTATCCCGGCCTGGTCGTGAATGCGGGCGTGCGCGTGGATTTCTTCCATCAAAATCGTTCCGTGCCTTCGAATCGTTACGACCCGTTGGCTATGCAACCGACCACACCGGGGCACGATCCCGCCAAGCCGCTCGGCATTCCCGGCGATCCCATGCGCGAGCGCACCAAGCTGCAGTTCGCGTTCGCGCCGCGTTTGGGTATCTCGCATCCCATCAGTGAAAATTCCGTGCTGCATTTTGTCTATGGCCATTTTTATCAGCGCCCTTCGTGGACGAAAATGTTCGGCTTTCCGTTTGTGAATTACACCGAAGACCTGACCACAGTGCTAGATCCTTACGCGCAGCAAACCACCTACATGGAAGAATGGCAAGGCTGGTATGGCAATCCGGAAATGGGGTTCGAGCGCACCGTGCAATATGAACTCGGCGTGGATTACAACATTGCCAGCCGCGTGAAGCTTGATCTCACCGGCTATTACAAAGATGCGAGCCGCGAGGCCACGGTGATCACCGGCGTATATGCGGCGCTTTATAGCACCACGAAAGCTTTGATGCTCAGCAACTCTGGTTATTCCGACGTGCGTGGCGTGGAAACCAAACTCGATACGCGTTGGCGCGGGCCGTTCAACCTCGGTGCGAGTCACGACGTGTATTGGGCCTTCGATGGTGAAGTCGGCTTTCGCCAATTGCACGAGCCGGGCTCACCGCGCGTGGACGTGCCCAAAGGCTTGCGCCAAGGTCAAGGTGTGTGGAGCAATTTTCACCGCGTCAAAGCGTGGTTTGATTTTAATCTCGAACCGGGGCGCGGGCCGAAGCTGCTCGGCATAAAGCCGCTCAGTGATTTTAATGTGAATCTCTATTTGTGGTGGCGCAGCGGCGAGCCGTACACATATCACGGGCCGGGTGACATTTCCACGTTGCCCAACAACCGGCGCTGGTTCAGTTATTATCAAACCAATGTGAAAATGTCCAAGGGCTTTCGTTTGGCCGGCACGCGCGCGGAGTTGAGCATGGACATCAGAAATGTGTTTAATCAAAAATTTCTGCGCCTGCTTTATGGCGATGACCTCATTCGCTGGCATGAAAACCCCGATTTGCCGCAGCGCGAGCGTTTGCCGAAAAATTGGTTCTCGAATGAATACGATGAATGGGAATGGTATTCCTATGAAGTCGCCCCGCGGCAAATCAATTTTCAATTCAAAGCGGAGTTCTAGTTCGTCATCGCGCTTTATGAATTTTGGTTTTCAAATTCTATAATCGTGCCCCCTGAGTTTGTCATTCAGAAGGAATCTTTTTCAGCACTCGGCAGAATCTCCAGCGAGTAAAAAGATTCCTCCTGAATGACACATCATTAGAGAGAGGGCGATTACCGAATTTGAAAGTGAAAACTCACCAGGCGTATAAAGGACGATTGTTGTTCCGGCCTTGCGCTTGCAGTTTTTTATGTTGGGTCGTTGCTCCATCAAAGTTTCATCTCCGCTTGTTTATCTGACCTTGTCTTTTCAAGCGAGCTGACTTAAAGCGCTTCGCAGACTTCAAAAAGCAAAATCAAAAGCGGCTTCCCGTGAAATAGAGCTTTCCTCTCGCCGGAGAAATTTTATGCAACGCGAATTTGAAACAGAGATTGAGAACAACACGCGTAACCGCGACGCACTAGTTATTCCCCCCTTGAGGGGGGTCAGGGGGGTGTTCTTGAGAAAGCCCGCATTTCCAGTCAGTGTTGTCGACGTTAAGAGCAACACCCCCCTAACCCCCCTCAAGGGGGGAATGTTCGTGGGGGGAGTTTTCGCGCGGCGCATTGTGGGCGTGCTTATCGTTTTTTGCTCCATCATCTTTTCCTCCTCCTCCTTCGCACAAGTCACCTGGGGCAAGCAAACGCTCACGCGCGGAAAGCTGTGGGCCACGGTGTGGAACTCGTTGCAATACGGCGATCCCACGGAAACCGAGAATGCGTTTCACACTTTGGATTATCCCGGCTATTCCAAAGGCACGAACATCAATGACGCGCTGAATTACGCCGAAGCCGCGGGCTATGCCATCTATGGCATCCGCGACGGGCGCGCGTATTCTTACACGCTCAACTCGCGGTTCTTTCCTTCCGGCGAAAATGTTTTTCCCATTGAAGAAGCCACGCTCACGAGGAACTACAATCTCGTTGACCTCAACACGCCCGGCGAAGAAATCGTCACTGGCGGCCATCACGTCAACGGCTTGGAAGTCGATATCTATCGCCGCAGCATGGTGTGGAGCTATCCGCAATACGACGACTTCATCATTCATCAAGTCACCATTACCAACACCGAGTTTGCAACGATCAGTGATTTGTATTTCGGCATGCGCTACGGCGTTCGCCTCACGCAACGCTCCGGCACGCGCGGCGATGAGAAGTACGGCTGGAATGCCGAGCAGCAGCTTTTTTATTTCTATGATCACCACAGCTTCAACTTTCAAGATGAGACGCCAACGCGTTGGAGCCTCGGCGTCGGCCCGGAGCGCGGCGATATCGGCGACTCGCGCAGCATTCGCGCTTCCGGCTCGCGCGAAACCGAGTTGGATGCCGCGGGTTACTTCGCGGCGATTGTCTTGGACTCTGCGAATGCAAACGTTTTCCAGAATATTCTCGAACACACCGGCCAAGGCGTGAGCGAAGGCGCGGCGCGTGAAGACCTCATGTTCATTCAAGACGTGGATGATCCCCCGCGCGTGAAAGACGTGATGACGCATCAACAGCCGCGACTTTCGTGGGATCAGGCGCGCGCGGCCGGCGGCGAAGGCGGAAAGAAATATGAGCGTCGCCCGGAGTTTCTGCTCACCGTCGGGCCGATCACGCTCACACCGTTTGCCTCCGTCCAAATCGTGTTCGCCGAAGTAATGGGCGAGATGCCGCGCGAGAAAATCGTGGAAGGCGGCGTGACTAACATCGATCTCATCGCCACGGCCTCGCGCGATTCCTTGCTCGCAAATGTGGCTGCCGCGCGCGCCTTGCACAAGAATTTTTTCATGCCCTCACATCACCCACCCCTTACGCCCACGAACGGCGAGAATAGTTTGTCACTCACCACCGGCCCCGGCGAGGTTGTCATTGAATGGCCGCCACTCCCCGCCACTTATCGCGATCCGCTCAAAGGCGTAAATGACTTTGCCGGTTATCGCATCTATCGTTCGACCTATTTCACCATCGGCCCGTGGCGATTGATTGCGGACCTGCCCAAAGACGCGGTCGCGCTCGTTGACGGCAGAGTGCAATATGTCGATAAAGATTTGCCGTTCGGCGTTGGCAACTATTATTGCGTGACGACCTACGACACCGACGGGAATGAAAGCGGCAAAGTGAACAACAATCGTTTTCCGGTTTATCCTTTTCGCGGCCCGAATGCGGAGTTTCCACGCAAGGTTTATGTTGTGCCCAACCCGTTTCGCCAGCACAGCGGCTTGGTGGGACAGGGCGAGCGCTTTCGCATGGAGTTCATCGGCATTCCCGCGCAATGTGTGATCAAAATTTATACGCTCACCGGCGAGGTCGTGCAAGAGATCATTCACGACGACGGCAGCGGCTCCACTTCCTGGGGCAGTCTCGCGCTGTTGGATTATCAACTCAACAAATGGATGTTGGGCATTGCGCCGGGTATTTATGTCTATCGCGTAGAGTCGCGCGTAGCGGAGCATAAAGGCGAAGCCCACATTGGCAAGTTTGCCATCGTGAAGTGACAATGAGCCAAAAAGGATAACGAGCCAAAGAGCCAATGTCGAGAGCCGGAGAAAATTATATGAAGAATAAACTGCGCCAACTCAGTGACCTCTCACTCATCTTTCTCGCCGCGTTTGCCGCAACCGCCTTCGCGCAAATCGGCATTGCGCCGAATGACATCGAGCGCGTGGGGCAATCGGGTTGGCAATTTTTGAAGATCAATCCCGATCCGCGCCAAGCTGCGATGGGTGGGGCATTCACAGCGCTTGTGCTTGGCAATGCCAATGCGGTGCTCGGCAATCCTGCCGCACTCGCGGAAGTCACGCAACATGATTTGCAGCTCAATACCATGTCGTGGATTGCGGACATCAGCCATCAATCCGCGGCCTTTGCGAAAAATTTCAACGGCCTCGGCGTGCTAGCCGTGAGCTTCGTCACGTTGGATTACGGCGATATTGCTGAAACCGTGAACAGCGCGATTCCGGGCGAGACGCGCACCGAAGCGGTGGTCACGGGCAACTATTTTTCCGCGCGTGATCTTGCGGTGGGCTTGACCTATAGCCGAAAGATTTCCGACAAGCTTGCGCTCGGCGGCAGCGTGCGTTGGCTGCGACAAAGCATTGCCGAGTTGAGCATGTCCAACTGGGCGCTCGATTTCGGCACGATGTACTACACCGGTTTCAAAAGCCTGCGGCTCGCGATGAGCGCGCGCAACTTCGGGCCCGATTCGCGCCTCACGGGATGGAGCGAGGAATATCAAGCGGAGCCGGATAATATTCGCATGCCCATTGATTTTCGCGTGGGCGTGGCCATGGATTTTTTGCAGGAGAAGGAGGGCGCGCATTTGTTGACCGTGGCATTGGAGGGTGATCATCCCAATGACGGCACGGAGAAGTTGCACCTCGGCGCGGAGTACGTTTATGCGCAGAAGCTTGCGCTGCGCGGCGGCTATCGTTTCAATTATGATGAGCAAGGTTTGACGTTAGGCGCGGGCGTCAGCTTCGCGTTTTCAGGTTTGAACGGCAACGCGCACTATGCGTATCTCGACTTTGGCGCACTCGCACAAGCGCATATGTTCTCGTTTGGATTTTCGTTTTGACGCGACAATCGTCCAGGGATATGTCATTCAGAAGCAATCCTTTTGAGTACTGGGAAGCCTCGCCAGATTTGAAAAAGATTCCTGCTGAATGACAGCGAATGAGTAGCGATTCCAAATTCGGAGCAAGTTTGCGCTTTGATCACACACTGCCGCTTTTGTTTTTTGCTCTCCCCGCGTTGCTTTTCGCGCAAGCGGCGCAACATCTCTCACCGCTCGGCAATTTCGGGAGAGGTGAAGGCGAAGTACAAGCCGTGTTCGCATCAGGTTCGTTGGTTTATTTTGGCGTCGGCAAACAATTGCGTGTTGCCAGCTTCGCAGATTCTTCCGCGCCGCAAACGCTCGCGCGACTGACGCTATCCGATAATGTGAACGACATTGCGGGCTTGGAAATTTCGGGGCAACAGTTTCTCGCGGTTGCTTACGGCTCTCGGTTGGCGCTTGTGAACGTCGATAATCCGTTTGATCCGACAGTGTATGCGACGATTGCAGCGGGCGACAACTGTGAAGGCGTTGCGACGCAGGGCACACTTGCATATGTCGCTGCGGGTAATCAAGGGTTGCGCATTTATGACTGCGCCAATCCAACCGCAACGCAGACGATTGCTGCACTCGACTCATTCGGCTATTGCGAAAGCGTTGCGCTTGATTCTGCGCGCTGTTATGTCGCCGCAGGAAAGAGTTCTCATCTCATCGACGTGAGCAATCCGCGGCAGCCGTTCGTGATGAGCAGCATCGCGGCGCAGTCAGGCGGCTATCATCAGTTTGTCGGCGTGCAAGATGAGCATGCTTATGTTTGTGATTACAATCTCGGCGTGCAAGTTTATCGTATCACAAATCCGGCGTTGCCTGAGTTTATCACGACTATTGCGACCGGCCCCGAAGCGGCGCGCATCACCTTTGCGGGTTCGTTCGCATACGTCGCGAGTGGTGAAGCCGGCATTCATCTCATCGATATTTCCAATTCGGCTGCGCCGAATATCGTGAGCACGTTTGATACGCCGGGCAGCGCGGCTTCATTGTGGTTTGTGCCGACAACCGCACCACCTCCGCCGCCGATTGAACAGGAAGAAGTCTACAATCCCAGCTCGCTGAACTATCTACTCTTCCTGCCGCGCGATACCACGGCGCGCATCGAGGGAAAGTTTCCGCTCATTCTTTCATTGCACGGCATCGGCGAGCGCGGCAGCGATTTGCAACGCGTGAAGCGCGACGGTCTGCCGCGCATGCTCGACGGCAATAATGCTTTTCCTTTCATCGTGATCTCGCCGCAATGTCCCGCGACCACGGAATGGTATTATGATCGCACGGACACGTTAGTGCGCATGCTGCTAGACGAAGTGCTCGTGCGTTATCCGATTGATCGGCGCCGCATCTACGTTACCGGCTTCAGCATGGGCGGCATTGGCGCGTGGGATTTGGGGATTCGTTATCCGAATCGCTTCGCGGCGATTGCGCCGATCGCGTCGCGCGGCGAAGATAGTTGGAATGTTTGCTCAATGGTCGAAGTGCCGGTGTGGGCATTCCATGGCGCAAACGATACGACGGTGCCGCTCTCTGCGGCGCAAGCGCTGGTGCAGCGTTTCATAAATTGCGGCGGCGAGGTGACGTTCACGATTTATCCGAACGTCGGGCATGATGCGTGGACGCGCACGTATGGCAATCCGCAATTGTATCAATGGCTGTTGAGCAAGAGCAGGTAAAGTCGATTGGAGTGGTGGAGTGATGGATGGTTGGATTGCTGGAAGGCTTGCAACCCATCAATCCAGGAATCCATCAATTCAACAATCCATTGCCCGTCAATCCAATAGAAATTTATGCCGAACAAAGTCGTGGTGGTCGGAAGCTATAACACCGACATGACCATTAAAACGCCTCGTCTTCCACAACCGGGAGAAACGATTCTTGGCGGACGCTTTGCCATGCACGCGGGCGGCAAAGGCGCGAATCAAGCCGTGGCCGCGGCGCGCGCGGGCGCTCAGGTTTGGTTCATCGCGCGTGTGGGTGACGACGAATTGGGGCGCGACGCGCTCAACGTTTTACGGGCTGAAGGCGTGAATTGCGATTTCGTGGTGCGCGATGCGAACGAGCCAACCGGCACGGCGTTCATCCTTGTTGATGCGCACGGCGAGAATTGCATTGTCGTGGCTTCGGGCGCGAACATGGGTTTGCAACCGCGCGATGTCGAGGCCGCGAACACGATCATTGCTTCAGCAGAAGTTTTATTGTTGCAGCTTGAATCGCCGTTGGAGACAGTGACTGCGGCGGCGCAACTGGCGCAGGCGCATGGTTGCAAAGTCGTATTGAATCCCGCGCCGGCGCGCGTGCTGGAGACGGATCTTCTGCGCACTGTTCACGTGATCACGCCGAACGCACTGGAGGTTGAAA
>CAYNDW010000272.1:0-8006 GCA_964395375.1 uncultured Cytophagia bacterium | reverse complement strand
GCGCGTCGGATCCGCCTGCCCGCAGATCGATCGCGCGAAGGCCAGCCACGAAGCGATGTTGCTCGAGTACGACGGCGCGCCTCGAAGATCTGCGCACGGTGTCCTTCGGCATCCGCCGAGGTTCGCGACGCCAGCCGCGTCGGGCCAGCATGCAGAAGTGACAGGGCAGCAGCGATGGGGCGCCCGGCACATCAACGCGCGATCGATCGCATCCGCGACAGCATAATCAATGTTGCGCCGAACGTGGGCGGATGCTCGTGCGTGCATCTCGCCGACGTTTATGTGAGCTTCTTGGATGGTTCGTTGAAGCGCCCCGACATCGCCATCTTCTGCCAAGAGCCGGAAGATAATGACGAGCCGATCAAGCTCATTCCCGAGGCTGTGATCGAAGTCATCAGCAAAGGCTACGAGGCCAAAGATCTCGAAATCGCGCCGCGTTTTTATCTCTCGCAGGGCGTGAAAGACGTGATCGTGTTCGATCCCTACACTTTGCTCGTGCTGCACGTGCGCAAAGACGGCGTGAAGCGCTTGCTCTCTCCCGCACAGATCAAGTTGGAATGCGGCTGTCAATGCACGGTGTAGCTTGAGGCTGAAGCCTCAGGCTAGCAGATGAAAGCCAGCTAAAGCGGGCTACTGTGCAATGGTTTTTAGCGATCTTTAGGTCGCTTCCACCTCCTCGTCTGATGCTTCAGACTCAGGCGAGGGTTGATTCGTTCCGCAATTCTAAAAACCGAGGAACCCCATTGCCAACCTCATCCTCAAAGAGTTTCTTCACCAAACTCGCTTTCAGCGTAGCCTATCTTCTCACTCTCCCTCAAGCCTTCACGCAAACTGCGCCCACCAAACTCGCCCAACATCTCCACACCCTCGCGCCGATGATCGACGGCAAACTCGCGTATGAAACCGTAGCCGTGCTGCAAAAATATTGGCGGCACGCCGGCAATCAAGATTTTAATTTGTGCATGGACTATCTCGCGAGCAAGCTGCGCGCGGGCGGTTATGTCGAAGGCGATCCGCGTTTTCGACTCATCGTAAAAGATACTTTGTTGGAAAAAGAAAAAGCTTGGCAGCCGTTTGAAGCGGAGCTGCGCCTCGTTGCGCCGCGCGATACGCTTTTGCATTCGCTCGCGAGCGCGAAGATGACTTTGTGCATCAACTCCCATGCAACGCCGCCGCGCGGAGTCATTGGCGAAATTGTGTTTGTCGATACGCTCGCCAACATTGCGCCTGCAAGTTTGCAAGGCAAGATCGCATACACCCACGCCTCGCCGCAGCGCTATTTCGAATCCGCAGTGGTGCAAGGCGGCGCGCTGGGATTGCTCTCCTCGTATTTGCCCGCGTATAATCGCGCCGCGGAACATCCCGCCTCGATCAGCATGAGTGCGATTCCCTATCGCGACACCCCGCGCGCATTTGGCTTCAAGCTGTCGTATGGCAGTCAAATGTTGCTCGACACGCTTTTGCAACAAGGCCCGGTGCGCGCGCAAGTAAAAGTACTCGCGCAGTTTTCGCCTAAGCTCGTACGCGAAGTCATTGCCGAGATTGTGGGCGATGAAAAGCCGGAAGAGAAAATAATGCTGCTCGCGCATGTGGATGAGCCTGCGGCGAATGACAATGCCTCCGGCTCCGGCACGCTTGTGGAAATGGCGCTCGCTCTGCGCGAGGCGATGCACTCGGGCAAGATCGCGCCGCCTGGCCGCACCGTGCGCATGATGTGGTTGGAAGAAATCACTGCCGTGTTGCGCTGGCAAAAGAGCGCGCCGCATGCGTTTGAACAAGTCAAAGCTGCGTTTGCGCTCGACATGGTCGGCGAAGACGTGAGCAAAACCGGCGGCACATTCTTGCTTGAGAAGTTTCCCGACCCCTCCGCGATTTGGACGCGCCCGCCCGAGGCGCACACCGAATGGGGTAAAGGCAATGTGTCGGTTGAACAAGTGCGCGGAAATTACCTCAACGATCTCGTGCTCGCAGCTTGTGAGTTGCGCGCGCGGCAAACGCCGTGGGCCGTCAAGATGAATCCGTATGAAGGCGGCAGCGATCACGTGCCGTTTGTCAATGCCGGTATTCCCGCGGTGCTCGCGTGGCATTTCACGGATGTTTATTATCACACCAGCGGCGATGAGTTGGATAAAGTCTCGCCGCTGGAAATGGCCAACGTGGGCATCAGCCTCTCGGCCGCGGCGCTGTTGCTTGCGGACTGCCATGACGCGGAGGCGCGCGAGGTGTTGCGCTGGTTAGAACACCGTGCGGCGTGGCGCATGGAAAATGAATCGAACAACAGCCGCGAAGCGTTGCGCGGGGCGCAGGACCAGAGCAGCGCGTTGCGGGAAGAAGAAAAAATTCTGCGCGCGTGGGAGAAGTGGTATCACGAAGCGTTCGCCAGCGTGACGACGCTGCCGGTGGCTAAACCCGCAGAGGCCTTACTGCAAGCGGTGAAAAAGGCGCAAAGGGGTTTGAATAAGTTGGCAGACAAAAATTTGCAGCTCCTGCGAAAGTAATGGAAAACTCATATGGCACTCCGGATTTTTTTTCTGCTAGCCATCTTGCTTGTACGCTCGGTGTTTGCACAAAACCACGAAGCCTGGACGCCTTTGTTCAACGGCAAAGATTTAAAAGGCTGGCGCATACTTAATGGCACGGCGCAATTCAAAGTCGAAGGCGGCGCGATCGTCGGAATCGGCGCGCGCAATACCCCGAACACGTTTCTCGCCACCACGCGCGAGTACGGCGATTTCATTCTCGAATACGAGGCGCTCCTGGACACGGCTTTGAACAGCGGCGTGCAAATTCGCAGCTTGAGCTTGCCGAATTTTTATAACGGCCGCGTGCATGGCTATCAAGTCGAACTCGAGGCCTCGCCTCGCGCTTGGAGCGGCGGCATTTATGACGAAGCGCGACGCGGCTGGCTCTATAATCTCGAATGCAATCCGAGCGCGAAGACGGCATATAAACGCACGGGGTGGAATCATTTTCGCGTCGAGGCGCGCGGCGCTCACATTCGTGTTTGGCTCAATGGCGTCCCCACTGCCGATCTCATCGATGAACTGACGCCGCGCGGCTTCATTGCGCTGCAAGTGCATAGCATCGGCGAGGATCAAACGAAAGCCGGCAAGACCGTGCGCTTTCGCAACATGCGCCTCCTCACCGAAGCGTTGGAGCAAGCGCTGTCGCCGGAAACGAAGGTCATTCCGCAAATCAGTTATCTCAATCAGCAACTGACGGCGCGCGAGCAAAGTGAGGGCTGGCAATTCTTGTGGGACGGCCAAACCACGCAAGGCTGGCGCGGCGCAAAGCTCGAAGGCTTTCCCGCGCGTGGCTGGAAAATAGAAAACGGTGCGCTCACTGTGTTGCCCTCGACCGGCGCGGAATCGGCGCACGGCGGCGATATTGTGACGAAGGCGAAGTATAAAAACTTTGAATTGGAAATTGATTTCAAACTCACCAAGGGCGCGAACAGCGGCATCAAGTATTTTGTCGACACGGAGTTGAATCGCGGCGCCGGCTCGGCCATTGGTTGTGAGTATCAACTCTTGGATGACGAGCATCATCCCGATGCGAAGCAGGGCGCCGCGGGCAATCGCGCGCTTGCTTCACTTTACGATTTAATTCCGGCTGACGCCAAGTTCTATGCGCCGCAGGAGACCGTTGCCAAACGCGTGAATGCCTATGACTGGAATCGCGCGAAGATCATCGTCGCCGGCAAACGCGTCGAACATTATCTCAACGGCATCAAAGTGGTGGAGTACGAACGCGGCACACAAGCGTGGCGCGCTTTGGTGGCGCGGAGCAAGTATGCGGTGTGGCCGAACTTCGGCGAGCAGGAAGAAGGACACATTCTTTTGCAAGATCACGGCGACGAGGTTTCGTTTCGGAATATCAAAATCAAGTTTCAGCCCAAGTGATTGTTCGGTTAATCCTTCAGCCCCGGCTTTTGTTTGATTACTCCGCGCGAAATACAGGTTACACTTTCCCTCCTCGCCTGTCATGCAGAAAGATTTTTTTAACTCGCGGGTGATACTGCCGCGTGCTTAAAAAGATTTTTTCTGAGAAGGTGGAAGTGTAATCTCTTTTGTGCTCCGAGTTGTACCTGAATTTTGCATCTCATTTTCGCCCACCTGCGCCTGATGCTGTAAGCATCAGGCTAGGAGATGCAAGCCCCGCAAGCGGGGCTACTACCCACTGGGTAATGAGCGATCTTTAGATCGCTTTCAACTTTTAGCCTGATGCTTACAGCATCAGGCGGAGGTTGGCGGCATCTCGAGTGCAAAATTCAGGTTGTAAGTGACTCCGAAATCAACAATGGCTTGGCCATTGTTTGGTCAAAGCAGATCGAACTTTTAGAGCCACGGCCAAGCCGTGGTTGAACCGTTGGCTTCTCACATGCTCGAACTTCTTAAACGTGCCGCCCTCCACGAAGCACAACGTGCGCTCCTCGCAACCGAAGGCGCGTTTACGTATCGCGACTTGCTCGTTGCTTCGGCGCAAGTTGCCGCGTGCTTGCTTGACGACGCGGCGGATTTGCGCGAGCAGCGTGTGGCGTTTCTTGTGCCCTCGGGTTTTCATTACGTCGCGGTGCAATGGGGAATATGGCGCGCGGGAGGTGTTGTGGTTCCGCTTTGCGTAACGCATCCGCGAGCGGAAATGGAGTACGTGCTCGATGACGCCGAAGCTTCCGTGCTCATCGCATCGTCTGAATTTGAAACCATTGCGCGACTGCTTGCAAACTCACGTGCATGCCGGTTGTTACTCACCACGGAAATTTTTGCGGCCCCAGATGTGGCCACCTCTGCGCCGCTTCCCGAAATTCATGGCGCGCGTCGCGCGATGATTTTATACACGAGCGGCACCACGAGCAAACCCAAAGGCGTGGTGACGACGCATGACAATATCGCCGCGCAAGTGACTGCCCTCATCACCGCGTGGGAATGGACGAGCGCAGATCATATTTTGCACGTGCTGCCGCTGCATCATGTGCATGGCAGCATCAACGTGCTCATGTGCGCGCTCTGGGCCGGCGCAACCTGCGAGATGTTGCCCAAGTTTGAGGCCGAGCAAGTGTGGCAACGTTTCGCGCAAGGCGGATTGACGCTGTTCATGGCCGTGCCCACGATTTATGTGAAGCTCATTGCCGCATGGGAAGCTGCGCCCGTTGCGCTGCAAAGCGTGTGGTCGCAAGCCGCGGCGCAAATGCGATTGATGGTTTCAGGCTCTGCGGCGTTGCCCGTGCGTGTGCTGGAACAGTGGCGCGTGATCACAGGGCACATTTTGTTGGAGCGCTATGGCATGACGGAAATCGGCATGGCGCTTTCGAATCCGCTGCACGGAGAAAGACGAGCCAGCCATGTCGGCGCGCCGTTGCCCAACGTGGAAGTGCGCCGCGTGGATGAGCACGGCAATGTTGTTTGCGGTGAAACCCCGGGCGAGATTCAAGTGCGCGGGCCGAATGTGTTTTTAGAATATTGGCGCAAGCCGGAAGCAACGGCCGCGGCCTTTCGCGGAGAGTGGTTTTGCACGGGCGATATTGCCGTGGTTGAAAACGGCAGCTATCGCATTCTCGGCCGCGCGAGTGTGGATATCATCAAAACCGGCGGCTATAAAGTTTCGGCGTTGGAGATGGAAGAAGTGTTGCGCGAGCATCCGAGCATTGCGGAATGCGCGGTGGTCGGCGTAGCTGATGCGGAATGGGGCGAGCGCGTTTGCGCCGCGATTGTTTTGCGCGAGGCGAGTGAGTTGAGTCTCACTGACTTGCGCGAATGGGGAAAATCACGGCTCGCGATTTATAAACTTCCCACGCGCCTGCTCGCGCTTGCGGAGTTGCCGCGCAATGCGATGGGGAAAGTTATCAAGCCGGAGATCGTAGAATTGTTTGCGCGCGAACGTTCTAGTTGATCACAACAACTCTACAAGCAATTCATCACTAGAATCACCTTCCGGAAACCACAGCTCGCCGCGCACGGCGCGAACGAAGTAGGAGGCCTCGACCGGAACATAACAGCACCCGCTGCGAAAAGTCACCGCCCACGCCACGCCCTCGCGCGCTTCATCATTGGTCCATATCCACTTTTGCGCAGCATCAAACCTCGGATCGATATACATGCCGTTGGCGTATTTGAAAGGCTCCAACAAAGACATCGCTTCATCCAAAGTTGGCAGGCGCCAGCCTTGGTATTTCGCAAAGCGTTGCTGATTCAACGCGCGGAGATAGTTTTGAGCGTCGCTATAGCTTAGGGCTTCGAGCGAGCCGGATTGCTGCCAAGTCAATCCCGTGGCTTTGTCAAACACGAGCTTCTCTTTGCCGTGTTTAACTTGTTCATAAGAGTCTAAACGTCTTTTGCGCCAACGCCATTCAAAAAAAAGCTTTTGGCGTAACAACGCCGCCCATTCATCTTCCGAAAGGCGGTTCAAAGGTTGCGAGCGAAATTCCATCGGGAATCTACTTTCGTCTATTACGTTTCATGGCGCCAATCGTTTGATGCGCGCCATCACTTCCAAACACGCGCGGCTGTTGTGATAGGGGCATTTCCAAAAGCCGATCTTTTCATCCTCCGGAAACGGCGCGCCCGCGCGGTTGACTTTCCAATACCACTCGCCGCGCTCGTGGTCGATGATCTTGCGCTTGATAAAATCCCACACCGCAAAAAAGTGTTCGAGATATTCTCCACTCCGGGTGAGTTCATAAGCATGGAGCAATCCCACCAACGCTTCGGCTTGCTGCCACCAATGTTTGTCCGAGTCGAGACCGCCGGCGACGATATTTTCTTCGTTCATTAAGCCGCCGTCTTCGTCATGCCCTTCGAGCGCGGCTTCGATTAAGCTCAAAGAGTGGAGCTTCATTTCCTGGCGCAACTTGGCGTCGCCGCATACTTGCGCGGCTTCATGCAACAACCATGCGCCTTCGAGGTCATGCCCAAAGGACACGATCGGCGAGCGCACTTGCCAGGCTTCATCGAAAAACAAATTGAAATGCCCGTGCCTAGGATCGATGATGCGCTCTAGAAAAATTTGAATCAAACCGCGCAACGCTTCTCGCACGGCAGGCTCCGGCCACACGCGCGAGAGATTCGTGTAAGCTTCGAGCACGTGCAGATGCGTGTTCATGCTCTTCTTTTCATTCGCGTCTTTCTCGCTCAAACGCACGTCGGCAATCGGCTCCCACTGCTCGCTCAAAGCTTCGACATAGCCGCCATGCTCGCGCTCGGCGCAGTGTTTTTCCATTAAAAGAAAAAGCTGCTGCGCTTTTTCTAAAGCCACGGGCTGGAAGGTGGCTGCGTAATATTCGCAGAACGCATAAAGCGCAAAGGCTTGCGCGTAAGTTTGCTTGCGCGAATTGAGCTTTTCTCCGAGGGCATCAACCGACCAATACATGCCGCCATGATGTTGATCTTCAAAGCGCGTGCACAGATAATCAAACGCGCGCTGCGCCGCGGCGAGATATTCCGGCTTGCGCAACGCGCGATACGCCGCGGCAAACGTCCACAGAATGCGCGCGTTCAACACGCAGCCTTTTGGCGCGCCGAGTTGCGGTCGGTCATAATAATCGACGTGCCCGAAGAAACCGCCATGGACTTCATCGGGCGCGTACTTCAGCCAGTACGCTAAAATATTTTGCTCAAGGATTTTTTTGAACTCAAGGGGGAGTGCTTGCAGTTGTTCTTTCATCGACACGCTTGAGTATAAGCTAATGAGTTGTAATTTTCAAATTCGGTAATCACTTCCAGTCCCTGTCATTCAAAAGAAATCTCTTGCAGCATTTGCCATCAACTCCAGGACTTAAAAAGATTCCGTCGGAATGACACGATCAATATCTAAAGAGTCAAATCAGAGCAAAGAAAGAAAAGATTTCAACACAGAGTGAGCAGAGTAAACAGAGTTTACGAAGAGAAAGAAAACTTCCCAGGCCATACCCATTCTGTTTGCTCCGTTTTCTCCGTGTTCATCTTTTTGGTTGCGACTCGTCCTATATGTTATCTTGATCCATGTTCTTCAAAAAGTTTTTCCCAATCTGT
>CAYNDW010000271.1:0-8090 GCA_964395375.1 uncultured Cytophagia bacterium | reverse complement strand
CGGCAAAGTCATTGACGCCCGAGGAGGTGAGCGCTTCGCGCGAAAGCAGCCCGAGCGCGCTGCGCCGCCGCCTCGCCGGCGATTTGGACAGCATCGTGCTCAAGGCGCTGCGCAAAGAGCCGCACAATCGTTACGGCTCCGCAGAGCAATTTTCCGAAGACTTGTTGCGCTATTTGGAAGGCCGCCCGGTGCGCGCGCGCGAAGGCAAGCTGAGTTATCGCGCGGGGAAGTTTGTGAAGAGAAACGCAGGCAAGCTTGCGTTCGCGACTGCATTTGTCGGGGTGATTATCGGCTTCGCGGTTTATGCCACGGTGCAGGCCGATCAAATCGCACAAGAACGTGATACGGCGCAGCAGGTGAGTAAATTTCTTACAAATATTTTTACCGCCTCCGATCCGAACCAATCGAAAGGCGACTCCGTGACAGCACGGGAGCTTTTGGATCGCGGCGCGGAACAAGTGCGCAACGATTTGCAGGATCAACCCGAAATGCAGGCCCAGCTTTTGTATCAAATCGGCGATATCTATCGCAAACTCGGCCGGCTTGATCGCGCGGAGCCGCTCTTGTACGAGGCACTCGCCATTCGCCGTCGCATTTTTGGAGATAAGCATATTGACGTGACTGCAAGCCAGTTCAACTTGGGCGCGCTGTTACATACTCAGGGCAAATATGCGGAAGCGGAAACCATGCAGACGGAATCGCTGGCGATCAATCGTGAATTGCTTGGCGACCGACATTATGAGGTGGGCGTCAGCGCTAGCGAACTCGGTCTAACCAAGATAGCGTTGGGAAAATTCTCGGAAGCCGAACCGCTTTTTCACGAGGCCGAAACGATTTTTCGCGGACTGCTGCCCGAGGCGGAGGAAGATTTAGCCGGCGTGCTCAATAACCTCGGTACGCTCTCAAATACAAAAGGAGACTATGCCGCGGGCGAGCGGCAATTCCGTGAACTGGTGGAAATGGCGCGCAAAGTTTTGCCTGTGGGCAGTGCAACCCTTGGGGTTCCAATTAAGAATTTGGCCGTGTCGTTATATCGGCAAGGCAAGTATGAGGAAGCCGAGCCGCTCCTGCGCGAATCGCTGCACATTTTGGAGAATGCGTTTCCGGGAGGGCATTGGATGCTGGCCTCGGTGCAAAGCGGCTTGGGTGGGTGTTTGACAAGCTTGAAAAAATATCCTGAAGCAGAGCGCTTGTTGTTGCGCGCGAATGATTATTTCAACGGGGAACCGATGCATGACAAAAAATATCTTCGCGAAGCACAACAAGGTTTGGTTGGCCTCTACGAAGCTTGGGGCAAGCCCCTCCAGGCGGAAAAGTATCGCCGCTTGTTAGGGCCGCCGCAAGCTGGGTCGAATTGAGCTATGTGAGCAAGGTTCAGCCACGGCCTAACCGTGGCTTTTTTATTTCAATCGTGTCGCTGGCTCCGGCTGGGCCGGAGCATTTTGATGAAACTCAAAGCCATGGCCCGGCCGTGGCTGAATGCGACGACCTCATCTCATGAAGTCGCTTCTGCTTTACTTCGGTCTACCACGCTAAACTTTTTCAAGCTTTCTCCTCCTTCCAAACTTTACTGCACCACTCGCGCTCTTCTCGCATTAACTCCTTCCGCCGCAATCATCTAACCGCTCCTCTTCCTCGCGTTTGCAAACTTGGCATGTGAGTTGAGTAAGTCATGCTCGCACACGGTTCGCTTCAGCAAAGCAGGCCGTGTTTTGATCAAACGCTTTTCCGGAAAAACTTTGCGCGCGCATCTCAAATCATGATCTCCATGGCCGTGGAATTTTCATTCTCATTCCACCACGAAAGGATTGTCACGATGCCAGATGCCAAAAAGCAGTTCACGGGCGAGGAAAACCACGCCATCACCACCGCCGAAGCTTTGACCTTCATCAAACAATTCCGCGAACATTACGGGCCCGAGGCTGCGCCCGGTGTGTTCTTCGACAAACAAGCCGTGCAAGCGCTGCTCGACCAACCCGAGGCCGTGGGTCTGCGCTATTATTACGGCACGGACCTGTTCGACCAAACGCAACTCGTGCTCGTGGGCACGAAAGCCAATCGCAACGATTTGCTCGAGGGCGAGCCAATCAAACTTGCGCTGATGAATCCGCCGCTGAACGAACGCGGGCGCTACAATCGCGAAGAGACGCGGCACGAGGTTTCATTGCAGGAAGCCGGCGAGTTGACCGCGCGCTTTCAAGAGAACTTGTTGCCCGGCCAACCCAAAGGCGGCTTCTTCGGCAAACAAGCGCTGCAACGCTTGCTCGATCATCCGGAGTGCGTGGGTCTGCGCTGCTTCTTCGGTGCAAACAAAGAGGGCGCGCGCGTGATGGTGATGTTGTGCGTTGATAAATTCGGTGCGGAGAGGTTCGATGGACCGATGGTGGAGTTGTCTTTGGGGTGCCCACCCTTTTGTGGGTTATCAAGTCGGTTAAACCGTCACTTGACGACGAAGAGTGCCTCGAGACACGAATTGAGCGACTGAATAAGCATTGCATGTCGATAGTGCCAGCCCGCCCAGGAAGTATGAACTTCAAATCGATCCAATATTCATGGAAATAGCTAGAGTATCGAAGAAGCTTATCCTGGGCGGATTGTTGCCTGACTTTCTTTGCTGCACTGTTGCAATTGAGTTTTTAAAGGAGTACCATTTTGCTGAATCAAAAATTACTTTCTTCAGCATAGGGCTTTATACAACCCTGCTTCGCACGTCAAGCTGCCCGAGGCAAAGATGAAACTCCCCGTCATTATTCTATTCTCAAGCATTTCGTCCCTATTGCCTCTTCTATCCTGCATCATGACATTTAAGATTGACGGAGAAGCCTTTAAAGGTTTTAAAGGATTGTGCATTTTTTTTGCTTTGGCCGTGGCGACCGAAATCATACTGCATGTTTTTACTTCTAATAACAGACAAAGTGCGTGGGTTTTCCACGTATATACGTTTATTGAGTATGTCTTGATCACAAGCGTCTTAGTGAGTTGGCAAAGCAAGCTTACCAAGTTTAGATTGATGCGCGTCAGCATCCCATTATACATTGTGATTTTTCTATTCATAAAATTCTCCGGCGTAGAAGGATTTGATGCTGGATTGTATAACAATATCACCCGCCCTCTTGCTCTTCTTTTATTAACTGCCTTTGCCCTCCTCACCTTACAAGATTTATGGCACAACACCTCCAAAAATCTCGCCGAGGACTATCGTTTTTGGATGTTGCTTGCCATGGCGCTGTACTATAGCACCTCGCTTGGCCTTTTCGCTTTCATGTACACAAAGAACCAAGAGTTGCTGATCGCGCTGTTCAAAATCCACGCGGTGGTCAACATCATCCACAACCTCCTCTTCACCATCGGGGTTTTCAAAGTGCGCGCGGCGCAGCAGGTGGCGCTTGAGCCGGCCTCGGCGTCCTAATCACAAAAAAAATGTCACTCCGAAAGAATCCTTTTCAACACGGGACACTGCTTCCAGCGCTTAAAAGATTCCTGCGGAATGACATGTGTGTGGTGCTTCTTCACTCTGCCGCTATTGGCTGTCGGCATTCACGTGCGAGCCAGTGCTTTTCACTCTCCCTCTTCAATAATCTTATTTCGCAACGCGTACTTAATCAAATCCGCGAGGTTGTCGATGCCTAGCTTCTTCATGAGATTGCGGCGGTGCGCGTCCACGGTTTTGGAAGAAAGCCCCAACGCTTCGGCAATGGTTTTAGCGTTTTCGCCGAGCGCCGCGCGCCGCAAGATGTCAACCTCGCGCGGGCTGAGCGCATTGGGCGCGCGCCGCGAGCTGCTCTGCGTGAGATTCATAAATTCTTCCTGCACCGCGGCATTGACCTCCGCGCTGAAATAGGGCTTGCCCTGCATCACCGCCGCAATCGCCTCGCACAACTCTTCCACGCTGCAACTCTTCGACAAATATCCCGAAGCGCCGGCCGCGATCATGCCTTTGATCGAAGGCCCGTCTTCCCATTGCGAGAGCGCGAGCACTTTAATCTCCGGGCGCGCGGCTTTAATCTTGCGCGTGATCTGAGTGCCGTTCAACTCCGAGTCGCGCAAAGTGATGTCCATCACCACGACATGCGGCTCGAGCGTAAGCGCTTTTTCTATCGCCTCCTTTCCCGTATCCGCCTCGCCCACCACTTCCAACTCTGCCTCATCTTTCACCAACGCGCGAAAACCTTCGCGCATGAAGCGTTGATCTTCCACCAATAAAATTTTCACCTTCATGGCTCAATCTCCCGTTTGCGTCGAGTGCGTAACCCATACCGTGACTTTGCCTCCGCCCAGCTCGCTCGAGCTTTCGGTCATCAGGTCGCCGTGATAATACTCCGCGCGATTTTTCATGCTGAACAAGCCAAAACCGGAATCCAAGCCCGGGGCCGGCGTTTCCATTTCCGCGGCGAACCCGAGGCCGTTGTCTTCCACGATCACGGCCACGGTTTGCTCGGTGCGGCGCAAGGAGATGAGAATCTCATCCGCGCCGCCGTGCTTCACGGCATTGCGCAGCAACTCCAGCGCGGCTTTGTAGAGAAACAACGCCATGTCGAGATTGAGCGGCGAATCGCCCAAACCGTCATCCACCCGAATGGAAAGTTGGTGTTGTTTGCCGAATAGATTTGCGTGGGCTTCCAGCGCCGCAGCCAGCCCGACGTTGTAAAGCACGGGCGGCGCGAGATCGTAAAGCAGAGAATGCGTGCCGCGCGAAAACTCGCGCAACGCGCCTTCTAATTCTTCCAGTGCATGGTGCAAATCGGGCGAGGAGTTTTTCTTTTTTAGTTCACGCACCAAACGTTGGGAGGTCACGGTGACTTCGCCGAGGCGGTCGTGCAGATTATCGGCGATGCGCTTGCGTTCGCGCTCTTCTTTTTCCGAAGCGGTGGCGGAAAGTTTTTTGAGCATGTGCTGCGTCTGCAGCAGCTCTTCGGTGCGATTGTAACCGCGCGCGAGGCGAAACTCGGTTTTGCCCGCGGCGTTGGTGAAGTTTTGCATTTCCCACCTAAGGTAAAGAATGCCGTCATCGGGCATTTTGAGAGGCGCGGTCAAACGCTCCTGTTCCTCGGGCGTAAGTTCCGCGCGCGGCCGCGGCGTTAATTCGCTGGGCAGAAAATTCAGCTCCTCTTGTTTTTTGCCGCGCCAGGCCTGGTTGAAATAGGGCTCGAATTCCGGGTCTTGCATGCGCAATTCGATCACGCGGCCGCGTTGATTAAAGACAATGGTCATAAACGCAGGCGTGAAGGTGATCGCGGCCGCGGCCAAGTCATGGGCTTTGCGCAGCCGGCGATGCGAAGCGACCAAATGCACGGCCAGCACGCCGACGACCAATGCAATCATCGCCGTGGTAAAAACGAGGGCGACAATAAATTCCGTGGATTCTTTTTCGAGCATGAGCGCCTCCTCCAAATCTGATTAGGACCCGCAAGATTCTAAGGAATTATGCGCTCAAGCGAAAGAGAATTGTTGGAAGCGGGGGGAAAGTAAACTTCGGGCGCGGCAATCACACTAAGCTTGTGGCGTAATTCCTCGGCATTTCGCCTAATCTTCCGCGCGCCAAAAACTCATGTTTGAGCCGCAGGCTTAATGCGCGCAAGCATGAAAAAAGCGATCTTGGCGCGTCAAACTCACTGCATTTTTGCACATTGAATTAAGGAGATTGCGTATGAAGCGATTTACGATGGTTGCGTGTCTTGCCATTGTGCTTTTCACTTCGAGCGCCTTTGCGCAAATTCGCGCGCTGTCCGTCGGCGGCGGAGTCGATTTGCCCACCGGCACTTTTGGAAATTTCGCGGGCACCGGCTTCGGTGCGAATGTGCGCGCCTTTTATGAGCATGAAGGCCTTGATAATATCCTGCTCACCGGCTCCATCGGCTTTTACAGCTTCGGCGCGAAGGAGTATGGATTTTTCGGTTTGACCTCGGGTTTGGAATACAAATGGACCGTTCTGCCCATCACCTCCGGCGGTCGCTATTACTTTGGCGAACAGGACGCCAAAACCCGGCCGTTTGTCGGCGGCGAAGTGGGCATTCATATTTTTTCCGTGAGCCTGCAAGGCGAAGACAATACGTTCGGTGAAACGGCATTGGCCGGATCCACGGAGTTTGCCCTCGTGCCCATGGTCGGCGTTCAGCTTGGCGCTCTTGATTTGTATGCCGAATACTCGCTTTCGGAGTTCAACTATTTCGGCTTCAAAGGCGCATTTAAGTTTTCGGTGGGGAAGAAGTGAAGCCCGAGCATTTCACGTTCAGCCACGGCTTGGCCATGGCTTGGATTTGATTTGCACTCGCGTTGCAATGAGGGCTTGGTTATAGTTTTTCGATCATGTGCGAACGTGTGAACTCACTCACTGCAAAAAAATGCGTGCGCTTCGCTCGAACGCGCTGCGAGTTGTTGCCGGGGCGGTGCCGCTATTTCCCCGCAGCGCGATGGAGCGCACGCATTTTCTTCCCAACACGGAGAAAGGAAAAGACATGCCTACTCTCGCGACGAAAAAGATTCTCTGCTGCGCGCTCATGCTCGGCTGCCTCTGGCATTTGACGTCACACGCGCAAACGCCCGCCACCGCCAAGCCTCGCCTCGCAGTGGTGGATTTTCAAATCAAGGTCGAAGCCGCGCAGAAAGCGCTCGGCACGGCCATGAGCGATTTGCTCATTGATGCGCTCGTGGAAACCGGACGCTATTTCATCGTCGAACGGAGCGCGTTGCAAGCCATTCGGCAGGAACAAATCATGGCGCTTTCCGGCGAAGTCGATGCGAGCACAGGCGCGGAAGTGGGCAAGCTCATCGGCGCGGAATTTCTCGTTGTCGGCGTCGTGAGCAAGTTTGAAGAAAAAACCGGCGGCGGTGGCCTCGGCGGCATCATCGGCGGCAAAGCGCTTAGCGGCGTGGGTTGGTTCACTTCCGAGTTGGGGATCACGGTTCGCATCATCGCCGCGACCACGGGCGAGATTGTGGCCTCGGAAAAGATCAATCAAAAAGAAAACTCGTTTGGCTTGGTTGCTGGGGCCGCCACCGCGGATGGCGCTGCCGGAGGCGGCTTATTCAAAAGCAAATCGATGCAAACCGCGATGGAGAAAGCCATCGTGCGTGCGGTCGAAGTCATCGGCGAACAAATTCCCGGCGTGGGAGAAGGGGCCTCGGTCGATTCCACCGGCGCAACGACGATTGACCTCACCGCCAAGAATCTTGATTTCACCACCTCGCGTATGTTCGCGAAAACGCTGGAGAAGGTTGAAGGCGTCCAAAGCGTGAAATCTGCTTTTGAAGGAAAAACCGCGAATATCAAAGTGAAATACCAAGGCGCCGCGGAAGATTTCGCCGACGCTTTGCTCGCCACGGAAATGCCGGGCTTCAAATTAAAGATCGAAAGCCTGGCGACGAAGAAGATCGTGATGAAGATTGAGAAGTGAGGAACTAGTGAAATGCTTTTACTCACAAACTTGCGGAGAAAGTAACCATGAAAAATGCTTTGATGCTTTTCATGATCCTGATTGGATTCAACACGGCAATTGCGCAACAAATTATTTTCCAGGATGGTTTTGAGGGCGGACAGTTTGATCCAAACTTCTGGACTGCTCGCCCTAGTATTGCTGGCGCGGCCGGCGGTCGTGTTGATGTTGTGAACTCCACACCGAATGCGCGCACAGGGACGTTCTCGGTTTTCATGGGCCGGTCAAGCGACGGTCTGTCAACCACCAACGCGCTTGACCTCCGGCTCAACCTTGCTGGGCGGACTCAAGTTGAACTTCGATTTTGGTTGCGAGATTTTTTTGATGAACCCGATCCGGAAGAGGGCCTCTACTTCTCCTCGGACGGCGGTCAAAACTTCCTTCCGGTTGCTACCTTTGGTATCGACAATGAAACTGAAGATATTTATTTAGACCCGCCGCCGATTGATGTCGATGCATTGGCCGCAGCAAAAGGGCTTGCCTTAACCTCGACGTTTGTGATCAGATTTCAACAAATCGGCACTCGTGATTTCAATGGCTCTGCCGGCGCGGATGGTTTCATCATCGATGACGTGTCGGTGACTGTGCCGCAGATCGAATATGCGCGGCTTCCGTTTACGGACGGCTTCGAAGACGGAGTTTTTAGGCCGATGTGGT
>CAYNDW010000270.1:0-8100 GCA_964395375.1 uncultured Cytophagia bacterium | reverse complement strand
GAGGAGGGGTTGCGCCAAATGCCCGCTGCGCCTCCGCAGTTTGGGCCGTATATCAGCATCTCGCGCGAATTGGGCAGCGGCGGAAACGAGTTGGCGCAAAGCGTGGCGGAAAAATTAGGATGGCCGTTGTTCGACCGTGAGATCATCGAAGCGATTGCGGAGAAAACGCACGTCCGCGAGGAGCTGGTGGCGCAATTTGACGAGCATGTGCGCAGCGCGTTCGACACCTATTTGCAGAATCTGTATACCGGTCGCGTCTTCGACAGCTCGAAGTATCTCTATCATCTCTCGCAAGTGTTGCTCGGCATCGTGCAATACGGCCCTGCCGTGATTCTTGGCCGCGGCGCAAATCTGATTTTGCCCGGCGCCAACGGCTTGCGCGCACGCCTGGTTGCGCCGCGCGCCGTGCGCGTGAAAAATCTCGCACACGAGCGCCAGCTTGATGAAAAGCAGGCGCTGCACTTGATCGAAGCGCACGACCACGAGCAGCAGGCCTTCTTGCAACGCTACTTTCAGCGCAGTCCTGAAGATCCCTGCGCGTATGATGTGGTCATCAACACCGGCGCAGTAAAGCTTGAGCATGCCGCCGCGACGTTGCTGCAATTGCTCGCGGTGAAGTGCGGCGTATGCGTTACGCAATTTGAAACCGGAGATGAACATGTTTTTGACACTCTTGCTGGTCACGTTTGTGATCGCGGCCCTGTGCGCCACCGTGCTGGCTTTGTTGTTTAAGAAGCCCTTGACGGCGATTTTGAATCGACTCGTCTCCAACGAGTTGGGCGGCGCGTGGCAGCGTTATTTGCAGTTCGCGATTTTCGTCGTCGGTATTTCCAGCGGCGTGCGAGTGTGGGATTTGGAAAAGTACATCACGCCGGTAAAAGATCAACCGCCGCTGGTGTTAAACACGGATCGTTGGATTTTAGAAGTGTATCGCACGATACTCGAAACGTTGCAAGGCGTGGCGTGGATGCTGTTGGTCTTTTTTCTCTTTGCGCTCATTGCCTATGTGCTCGTGCGCGGCTTCGAGTTGAAGCATGCAAAATAGTACCTGAATTTTGCACGGATGATCTCGCCTGCCATCGCCTGATGCTGTAAGCATCAGGCTAAGAGATGCAAGCCGACTAAAGTCGGCTCTCACCCAATGGGTGCAAGCGATCTTTAGATCGCTTGCACCTTTTAGCCTGATGCTTACAGCATCAGGCGGAGGTTGGCGGCAACACGAGTGCAAAATTCAGGTATTATCTATATAGTCAAAGCAGTGCAAAAAAGGCAAAGATGCAACACGGAGAAAATAGAGATTTCAAAGCTTAAAAAATTTTCCATGCATTACCCACTCTGTTTGCTCAGTTTTCTCCGTGTTCGTCTTTTGGGTTGCGGCTCGGCCGCGTTGTGCTGGAGGCCGGTTGCGAATAAGCGCCGGCCTCCCAGCTTCAAACAATCAAGAGGAGATAACGATGGCTCGCGTTCTGATTATTGACGACGAGGCCCATCTGCGACTGCTTTATCGAATCGAGTTGGAATTGGATGGCTATGACGTTTTGGAGGTTGGGACCGGCAACGAAGCTTTAACCCTGTTGGAGCAAGAAAAGATCGACGCAGTCGTCATGGACCTGTGGTTGCCGGATATGCCCTGGCGCCAATTGCTGGACGAGATGCTCGCGCGCCGGCATCGTATGCCGATCATCATCAACACCGGATACGAGCACTGGCGCAATGATTTTCACTCCTGGGGCGCGGACGCGTATGTGGTGAAGTCTTCCGATCTTTCCGAATTGAAGCAAGCCGTGGCGCGGTATACGGCTCGTGCGCCTCGCGCCCAGAAGAGAAGCAACTTTGCCGCCGCGGCGCAGGCGTAAAGGCAAAACTATTTTCGGCAAAACAATTGTCGCCTATGTCACCTCGATTGATCGGCTTTCTCTGCGAAAGCGGCGCACATACGTTTTATACGGCGCCCTCGCCCGTGTTGCGCAGATTGCCGCGAGATTTTCAAGCGCTGCCGGTAGTTCATCTGCGGCAGATTAAACTCGCGGACGTGATGAAGGCCTTTCGTCTCGGCGCGGAAGGCGTGCTGCTTTTGGGATGCGAAGCGTGCAAAGAAAATCGTGAAGAGGTTGAGCGGCAGCATGAAGACCTTTTGCAGAAGTTGGAGGCGTTAGGCATTACGAGCGTGCGTTGCAGCTTGGAGTGGTGCTCTGCGTCCGAGCCGGAAAATTTTTTCGAGGCCGTCGCTACGATGCGGGCGCGCGTGCACTCATTTCCGCGGCTGCGTTTGCCGCGAACTAACGACGAAATAATTGTGCCCTGTGGATAATAAACAACTCAAGAGTCAAGGAGCGTATGATGAAAACTCTAACCGCTAAGGACGTCATGAATCCGCACATTATTTTCGTGCCGGTGGATTGGACGATTGAAGAGTTGGCGCAGTTCTTCGTCGATAAGGCCATCACCGGCGCGCCCGTGACCGACGAACACGGCAAATTGGTGGGCGTGGTTTCAACCACCGACATTGCGCGCCACGACGGTCTCTCCGAAACACGTTTGCGCGCCGATGAGCCGCACGATTATTACCTGCACGGTTGGGAAGGCCGCCTCGCACCCGAAGAGTTGACCTCGTTCCACATTGAGCAGCCGCCCCAAGGCACGGTGCGTGAAATCATGACGCCTATGGTTTTTAAAGTGGACGAGCACACGCCCGTAAAAGAAATCGCCGACACCATGATCACCGGCCGCATTCATCGGTTGCTTGTGACGCATGGCGATAAAATCGTCGGCATCGTCACGACCATGGATATGCTGAAAGCTATTCGCGATTTGTGAAAGCCGGACAGCTTGTTGAAAAAGGCAACGCTGATTGCGGCGCGCGCTTTTGTATTATTGCCCATGAATTATTTGTTGATGCTTGAGTTTGAAAATAGTATCGTTGCGCCGTGATCCAGTCATTCTAAAAGACAGGAAGCTTTATGATTCGCATACCAACACATCGCGCGCCGACTCATCCGGGCGAAATGCTTTTAGAGGAATTTCTAACTCCCATGCGCCTTACGCAAAAGGAGCTGTCGCAAGCCATTCATGTGACTTACCCGAAACTCAATGAGCTGGTGAACGGACGCAGAGGAATGACTCCGAACCTGGCTTTGCGTCTTGCAAAGTTTTTCGGCATGTCCGCGGACTTCTGGATGAATCTGCAACTGCGGTGGGATTTATATCACGCACAACAAAGTGAGGGCAAGCATTTGAGGAAAATTCAACCATACCGGCGCGCGCCGATCACAAGAGCCGACTAACGCAGCATCTTCAAACACAGACGGCCGTAGTTGCCTCAAAGCCCGAATCAAACTTCATGGTTTGACTCGGGCTTTTTTTATTGGCGCAGTTTCAATAACCCGCTTCGCAGCATTGCGAATAGCGGTGGTTTTATTCCCAAAGATAGGAAGGCGCAAGCACACTGCGTGCGCGAGTTGAAGCGGCAATTTTTTAATTATCAGCCTTTGCGTCGCGCGTTGCAAGCGGCACTGCCTTTGCGTTTATGCGAAGGTGGAAAAACTTCGCTTGGCATGTATCCCTCGATCATCACCTCAATCAGAAAGGAGGAGCTCATGTCGAAAGCGGCATTCCTTCGAAGTTGTTGTTGTGTTGCGTTTGTGGCGGCCGGCCTTGGTTGCGTTCAAACCAACATGCCGGTGCCGGAAGATCTGCAAAAGGAAATCGCGGCGGGCGAGAGCGTATTTTATAAACGAGATTGCGGCGTATGTCATCAGGCCGGCGGCTTTCCCAAGGCCGATGAAGCCGGTCCCACACTCTCCTCCGTGTTCTTCGCCAGAGATTCCATGCACGTGAAGTATCATCTTTATCACATCGGGCGCACCGACATGCCCGTGATTCCATTGACGGCGCAAGAGATCAGCGCGGTGACGCAATTTATTGCCTCGCTGCATGCGAAAGCCTATACGCCGGCCAATATGGATAAAGTGGATACGCGCTGTACGGTTTGCGGCGCATTGTTTGAAAAAGAAACCGCGGTGCAAAACTCTCTGCAAGCTTCCGTCGGCGGCAAATTTTACTATTTTGAATGCCCCGAGTGCAAAGACCTTTTTTTGCAAGATCCCAACGGCTATGCGCGTAGCGGCTACGTGCGCCATGGCAAGTATTAACCCTTTCCAGAGTGGCAAGTCATCATGAAAACGCAAGCACGAATGATTGAAGACTTCTTCCCCTATGGCGCGCCGGAAATGCTGTTGCAATACAACAAGTACCTCGCGTGGGCCACGCTGATCGCCGTGGCCCTGCAGTTGTTCGGGTTATTGAGTTGGGTCGCAGCGCGCGCCTTGAGCGAAGAACCCGAAGCGCCGATGGTGCGTATGCGCATCATTAAAGATGTTGCGGAACTCGGACCGCCGCCCTCCATCTCTGCGACGACCACGCCCGCGATTGCAGTGAGCGGGCCCGCAGTGCGACCGAGCGTTGGCATTCCCGTGCCCGTGCCCGATGCGCAAATCACCGAAGAGAACACCATCGCCACGCAAGAGGAACTTGCGCAAATGCAAGCGCCGATTTCCAGTGGCGCGGGCGGAGGCACGGGCGATTCGTTGGTCATTTCGGATGACGCTTTTTTGTTTGAAGAAGAGCCGGACATTGATGAATTCATTCCCTATCAAGTCGCGCCGGTGATTATCAAACGCGTGGAGCCGATCTATCCGGAGCTTGCGCGCAAAGCCGGCATGCAAGGCAAGGTGTGGGTGAAAGTGTTGATCGACAAAGAAGGCAAAGTGAAAAAAGCTGTGATCATGCAAGGCATCGAAATTTTTCACGAGGCCGCGATCAGTTCCGTGCTGCAATGGGTCTTCAAACCCGCGATTCAACAAGACCGCCCCATCGCGGTGTGGATGGCGATTCCGATCAATTTTAAATTGCTGGAGCAATGAATTGAATTCCCCCTTGAGGGGGTGTCGCTCGATAATATGAGTACATGATGCAAATGAGAAAGTGATATGACGAGTAACGGCATCTTTGGCATCGGCAACACCCCCCTTAAGGGGGGAATTTCAGACAAGTATGCGGCTACAAAAAATCATGGCACACTCAAATTTAAAAGTTCTTGCTTTCCTCGCACTCGCCTTCTTGAGTTGCCAACCCGAAGGTGACTCGCCCACGAGCGGGCGCATTGCCGTGGTCGCCTCCGAATCCCTCGCGCCGATGATTCGCAGCGAGGTTGAAGAGTTCGAACGTATTTATGAGAAAACGCAAATCGACGTGAGCGTAACGAGCACGCGCGTGGCGATTGCGCAACTGTTGCGCGGTGAAGTCAAAACCATTTTCACGCCGCGCCGGTTGAATGCGGAAGAGCGGCAAATCGCGGCGCGTTATGCGATCAAGGTCGATACGTTTCGCATTGCGTTGGACGGCATTGCCGTGATCGTGCAGCGCAAGAATCCGCTCACGCGGCTTTCGTTGGAACAGCTTGCGGCAATCTATCGCGGCGAGCCCCGCGCGGAACTAGATAAGAAGCTTCTCCCACTCGCACTCTCGCGCAACACGGCAACGGCGGAACTGTTCTTGCAAAAGGTCGTGCATGATTCCGTGTTCGCGCGCGCGGCTTATGTGTGCTCCACGAGCGCGCAACTACTGGCGTTGGTGGCGCAGCGGGAAGAGGCGATTGGATTTGTCGGCATGTCCTGGCTCAGCGGTTATTTGCAGGCAAATGATTCGACTTTGAACCGCATCAAAGCGTTGCCGCTGGTGGAGCAGGCCGGCGCGGAGCCGGTTCTGTTGCATCAAAGCACAATCTATCGCAACGAGTATCCTTTACGGCGCACGCTGTATTGCTTGACCACGGACCGCAGTTTGGGCGTTGCCATTGGTTTGATTTCTTTCATCACCAGCGCGCAAGGCCAAAAACGCGTGCTCAATGCGGGTCTGGTGCCGGTGACGATGCCGATCAAGCTGGTGAAGTTTGACGGTACGTAGTGGAAGGTGATGAGTGATGCGAGAATTGAGAATTGAGAATTGAGGATAGAGGATTGAGGATAGAGGATAAAAGATGAGGTTGAAGCTGGCATCGCCGTTTGCTCTCGGTCTTCAATCCTCTACCCGCAACCCCAGCTCGGAGATAACGATGAAACGGCTTTTACTCTTTCTGCTCGCACTCGCGCTGTGCCGCGGCGCGCTCTTCGCGCAGACTTCGAATTTAAGCGCAGCGCAAGAGGCTTTGCGCAATCAAAAATTCGAAGAGGCGATTGCGTTGTTGCAGGAAGAAGTGCAACGCAATTCCGGCTCGGGCGAAGCGCACCATTATTTGGGGCTGGCTTTATGGCAAAGCGGCAAGGCGGAAGCTGCTTATGCCGAACTCAAGTTCGCGCGCGAGAAAGACGCAAAGAGCGGCGACTATCTCGAAGCCTTCGGCATGCTGTGCGTGGAATTAAAAAAGTATGAGGAAGCCAAAACGGCATTCAACGACGGGCTGCGATTGAAAAACGGCAAGGCGCGTTTTCTCTACGGCCTCGGCCTGGCTTATATGGGGCAGGATTCTCTCGACCGCGCCAGCGTCTTTTTGCTGCGCGCGCGTGAGGCGGAGCCGCAAGACGCGCGGATTTATCGCGGCCTCGCCGAGGTTTATGGGAAGCAAAAGATTACTACGATGGCGATGGACAACTACCGCGAAGCGTTGAAGCTCGATCCCGATTGGGCCGAGGGCCATTACACACTGGGGAAAATTCTACAAAAGGAAAAGCAATACAACGACGCGCTGGTGGAATTCAAAGAAGTCGTGCGCCTCGCGCCGCAACATCGCGAAGCGTACTTCGATCTCGGCAATCTCTTTTTCGCGGGCAAGAAGTATGTGGAGGCCGTTGCCGCGCTTGAGAGTTTTGTGGTCGCGCAGCCCAATTCTTTTGCCGGCCACATGCTGTTGGCCAAAGCGCTATATGCCACGCGGCAACCCGTGGCCGCGATTGGCGCAACCGAAAAGGCGGTGGCGCTCAACCCTGAATCCGCGGAGGCGCTGCGTTTCTTGGCGAATCTGTATTATGACAATCGCGATTACGAGCACGCGGCAACGACGTTTGAACGCTTCTCGCGCAGCGCGAAGAACGGCGACGTGCATACGGAAGATCACGTGAAGTGGGGCCGCAGCCTCATGCGTCTCAAGCAAAACGCCGCGGCGATCACGCAGTTTGAAAAAGCCGTGAGCTTGGATTCGACGCTGGCCGACGTGTATTTCGATTTGGGCACGCTGCTGGTGATGGAGAAACGTTACGCGCAGGCGATTCCGTGCTTCGACAAAAAGACGCATGTGGATGCCACGGCCTCGGGCGCATACTTTAATCAAGGCATCGCCTACATCGGCTTGTCGGATTGGTTAGGCGCGATTCGCGCGCTCAAAGCGGGATTGGCGCTCAAGCCGGAGCACATGGAGGGCCGCCTCGCGTTGGCGCGCAGCTTTGCGCAAGTCGATTCCACGCTGCAAGCCGAGGCGCAATATGAAGAAGTGCTCAAGCTGGAGCCTAAGCATGCCGAAGCGTTGAAGCAAGTGGGCTATTATAATCTCATTCGCAAAAATTACGTAAAGGCCGTGTCGTACCTGCGTAAGCACGTGGAGCTTGAGCCTAAGAGTGAATACGGCTGGCTCTGGCTCGCGCAAGGCTCGGCGCTCAATCGCCAAATTCATGAAGCCAAAACCGCGTATCAAAGAGTGCTGCAAATCAACCCGAAGAATGCGGATGCGCAAAAAGGCTTGGAGCTGTTGGAGCAGTATGAGTAGTGGATGGTTGGAGTAGTGGATGGTTGGAGTGATGGATTGGTGGAGTGATGGATGGTTGGAGTGAGGAAGCAGGACTCCATCATTCCACTGCTCCAAAAAAAAATGACGGAGCAAAGCATATGAAAATAGAACACCTCGCCGGCGGCAGCATTTCGATCTTGCGGCCCAGCGGCTCGCTCATTGGCTCGCAAGAGACCGAGCATTTGCGGCACGAATTGGAGCGCTTGCACGAGCAAGGCAATCGTCGCGCAATCATCGACCTCGGGCGCGTGCCCTATCTTAACAGCGCCGGCCTCGGCGTTTTGATTGCCGCCTTCAACGACTATCAACACCGCGACGGCCAT
>CAYNDW010000269.1:0-8107 GCA_964395375.1 uncultured Cytophagia bacterium | reverse complement strand
AGCATGAAGGGAGGATTGCTGCAAATGAGAAAGTTATTTAATTGACGATCCTAAGCAAAGGAAATATATATGAACACGCACGAACAAATCAAAAAGTATATTGCTACTCAACCTGAACAAAAATGCAGCGACATGAAAGAGTTGCACCGCATCATTCTGGAGTTGATGCCAAAATGTAAATTGTGGTTCTTAGATGGCAAAGACGAGAAAGGTCAAACTGTTTCTAACCCAAATATAGGATATGGATTTCAGACTATAAAATATGCCGATGGAAAAACCAGAGAGTTTTATCAAATTGGCATGAGTGCAAACACAACAGGAATCTCTGTCTATATTCTTGGAATAAAAGATAAGAAATACTTAGCCCAGACATATGGAAAAGAACTCGGCAAGGCAAGTGTAACGGGGTATTGTATTAAGTTCAAAACGCTAAAAGATATAAACATTGATATACTTGAAGCAGCAATACGACATGGGATTGGTCAGACAACCATCTAACCTCATCTTCAACCTGGTAAAATTTTCGATTTTACAGGTTAAGACGGCGTTGGGCGGACTGTCCTGTAATCGGCGGTGTCGTGGATTTGAGGCAACGGAACCTCACAAAGCTCTCGCGCTTCAATCCGTATGACACTAACCTCAAACCAACATTCAGTGCAGGGATAAACGTTATGCGACAACGCAAATTGGGACAGCAGGGGTTACAGGTTTCCATGCTGGGCCTGGGTTGTATGGGCATGTCCGAATTCTACGGAACGGCTGATGAGAACGAATCAATCGCAAGCCTCCAGCATGCCCTCGACTTGGGAATCAACTTTTTCGACACCTCTGACATGTACGGTCCATTCACCAACGAGCGGCTGCTTGGTAAAGTTCTGCACGATAGGCACGAGGAGGTCATCATCGCCACCAAGTTCGGTGTCCAGCGCAACGAACAAGGAAAGTATTTGGGCATCAATGGACGACCCGATTACGTGCGCGCTGCGTGTGAGGCTTCACTGCAACGCTTAAGGGTAGAGCACATTGACCTCTACTTTCAGCACCGAGTAGACCCGCATGTGCCGATTGAAGATACGGTCGGCGCGATGGCTGAGTTGGTGCAAGCGGGCAAGGTCCGTTATCTCGGGCTATCCGAAGCGGGCGCACACACCATCCGCCGCGCTCACCGAGTCCATCCCATCAGCGCGCTTCAAACCGAGTATTCATTGTGGAGCCGCGACATCGAATCTGAAATGCTGCCGACTCTCCGCGAGTTGGGCATCGGCTTTGTGGCTTACAGTCCGCTGGGGCGGGGCTTTTTGACCGGTCAAATCAAACGCTTCGACGATTTGGCTTCCGATGATTTTCGACGTCAAGTACCGCGCTTTCAAGGAGAGAACTTCCAAAAGAACCTGGAGCTGGTGGAGCGCGTGACTACTATCGCCAATAGCAAAGGAATCGCCCCAAGCCAGATTGCGCTCGCATGGGTGCTGGCGAAGGGAGACGACATCGTTCCCATCCCCGGAACCACGCGGCGCAAACATCTAGAAGAGAACGTTGCCGCTCTTGAGGCGGAGCTGTCAATAACCGAAATCGCAGCACTCGAAGAGGTCATGCCTCCCGACATTGCCGCGGGCACGCGCTACTCTGAAGCCTCAATGCGGGGACTAAATCTGTAGATGTGCGCCGCCGAACAGCGCATCAGCGGAAAAGAAAATAGTGGCATGAATTTCGTCTTGTGGTGTTTCACGACTTCTGCTTCAATCAAACTTGCTCCTCTGTTTTCTTGCCGCTGATGCTCGTGTTAGCCTCCCAGTCTTCACTCTCAAACCCTCACCGCCTTCCTCGCGCATATAAACGTAGGCGCTCGCGCGGCTACCTTCCACGAAAAAATTACCCCGTGCCAAAACAAAAAAGCAAAACCATTTGCCGGCAAAACGATTGAGAAAATGAATCGCGGACACTGCTTCAATCGTTTTGCCCCAAATCGTTTTGCCGTGAATAAATCTATTCAAACCGCAGCGCCGCAATCGGATCCATCTTCGCGGCTTTGCGCGCGGGATAGATGCCGAACACGATGCCGACCAGGGCGGAAATGCCGAACGAGATCACCACGCTATAGAGCGAGATCACCGTCTCCCAGCCCGCGAACAGATTGATACCCTTCGCCATGATGAACCCGATGATGATGCCGATCACGCCGCCGGTGACGCTCACGAGCACCGTCTCGTTTAGGAACTGGCCGAGAATGTCGTGCTCGGTTGCGCCCAACGCGCGGCGGGTGCCGATCTCTTTCGTGCGCTCGGTCACGCTCGCGAGCATAATGTTCATGATGCCGATGCCGCCGACGAGCAGCGAGATCGCCGCGATCGAGCCCATGACGATGTTGAACACGCGCTGCGTCTTTTGGCTCTGCGCCAGCAACTCCGCGGGAATGATGATTTCATAATCCTGCACCCCGTCATGCGTGCGTTCGAGCAAACGCTTCACGATTTCAGAAGTCGTGAGCACTTGGCTTTCCGAGGCGACTTGAATGGCGATCTCCTCAATCGCCTCGGGGTGGTCGTCGTCGGTGTAGCGCTTCAGTGCGGTGGTGATGGGGATGTAAATATCCTTGTTGATGTTGCGCAGCTTGATCACCGAAGCCTTGCCTTCCTTAATGCTCTTCGATTCCATCACGCCCACCACGAGAAACCACGTGTCGCCGATTTTGATGCGCCGGCCCACCGGGTTGCGATAGCCAAACAATTCCTGCCGCACTTCGGACCCGATGACGCACACGCGCTTGGCTTCTTGCACGT
Organism: uncultured Cytophagia bacterium; assembly: GCA_964395375.1. Lineage (GTDB taxonomy): Bacteria > Zhuqueibacterota > Zhuqueibacteria > Zhuqueibacterales > Zhuqueibacteraceae > JABWAN01. The sequence goes on along the minus strand of CAYNDW010000269.1, from coordinate 5,327 downwards.
CCATCGCCGAAATGAAACGGCCTTCCGCGGTGTGAAAATTCGTCACGTGCTCATAAGAATCGTCCGTGCCCACCACGCGGCCGGTGGATTCTTTATTGCCCAACATGACTTCGATTTCGACAAAGCGCATTGGCGTGACGCCTTTCACGTTGGGCAGACTCGTGCGAATCAATTGTCCGTCGTGATAGGTCAAGCCGCGCGCAAGTTTCTTCTCCGCCTCTTCGGCTTTTTCGCCGGTGAGTTTCACGTAATTCACGCGGATGTTGTTCGTGCCCAGCAGCTTGATTTGTTCAATCGCCGAGCGTTTCGCGCCCTCGCCAATCGAGAGCATCGAGATCACCGCGGCCACGCCGAAGATCACGCCGAGCGTGGTCAAAAACGAGCGCAGCTTGTGAACCCAAATGCTCTTGAGACCGATGCGTAAGCTTTCAGAATATTGCATGGGATTGAGTTTCCGGTTGATGATGGTGCAAATGCACAATTCAGATTCTAGGCGCGACCTCATTGCTGTCATTCTGGAAGAACCTTCCCTCGCACTGGGCACACTCTCAAAACAGGCTGTGTATCGAGCACTAGGGAAGGTTCTTCCAGAATGACAGCTCGTGGGGCCATGCACTCAAAGGAAGAACGCTACAAATTGAAAATTTCAAATTTTAAATTTAAAATGCCTGGAGGCTTTTCAATTCTGCGACAGGCCTTGAAACAAATCGCGCAGTTGTTGAATCTCTTCGCCGCGCAGTTCGCGCAATACGCTGCCGTCTTGCATATGAATGAGGCGGTTTGCCCATTTGGCTTTTTCAATTTCATGCGTGACGAGAATGATAGTCGTGCCGCGTTCGTTCAGCTCGCGCAAAATCTCCATAATTTCGCGGCCGGTTTTCGTGTCGAGATTGCCGGTCGGCTCGTCGGCGAAGATGACTTGCGGATTGGTGACCAGCGCGCGCGCAATCGCCACGCGTTGGTTTTCGCCGCCGGAAAGCTCGTTCGGGCGATGATTCCCGCGCCGCGCCAAGCCGACGGCCTCCAACATTTCTTTGGCCAGCTCCCGGCGCCGGTTGCGTTCGAGGCCCATGTAGATCAGCGGCACTTCGATGTTCTCCAACACCGTGAGCTGCATAATCAAATTGAAGGCTTGAAACACAAACCCCACTTTGCGATTGCGCAAACGCGAGAGCTCAACGTCATTGAGCCGTTCCACAAAAGTTCCGTCGAGCGCATAACTGCCTTCACTCGGTCGATCCAAACACCCGAGCAAGTGCATCAACGTGGATTTGCCGGACCCCGAAGGGCCCATGATCGCAACGAACTCGCCGTGATCGACCTCGAATGATACGCCGCGCAACGCCCGCACTTCCGTGTCGCCCATTTTATAGGTTCGCGCGAGATCTCGTACTTGGACGAGCATGTTCTTCTCCTCTGGTTCAAATTGATTCGGGACGCGCGAGCAAAATTTCCTCGCCTTCTTGCAAGCCCTCTTTGATCACGGCCACGCGGTCGTTGCTCTCTTGAATTACGATCGGGCGTATCGTGATATTGCCTTTCTTCTGCACATAGACGATGGTCTCGTCCTGCTCTGTGAGGAAAACCGCTTCGAGCGGAATAGAGATCGCGTCTTGATGATGGTTAATAATCACGTCCGTGGTCGTGGTCAAGCCCGGCTTCAAGCGTTTGTCCGAAGCATTCACTTTCACGGTCATGTCGAAAACTTTCGCGCCTGTGGGTTTGCCGGTGATGCGACTGATCTTGCGCTTCGCCAAGTCCGCAATGTAGCTCACTTCGCCGCTGAACAACGTATCGGCATAAGCATCCAAACGAATTTCCGCGGGCTGGCCGAGTTGCACTTTGGAGAGATCGACCTCGCTCAACTCAACATCGACGAGCATGGTGGAGACATCGGGCAGGTACATCAAATCCATGCCTTCGAACGGCGTCATGCCCACCGTGATCTTCTTTTGATTCTCGGTGTCGCCGGTCATCGCGTAAACCACCAAACCCGCGCGCGGCGCGAACACCACGCCTTGACGCAGCTTGCGATCTTGTTGCGCCAGCGCCCGCTCCGCGCGTTCGACGTTCGCGCTCGCGGCGTCGATGCCCGCGTTCAGCGCGCGCATTTTCGATTTCATTTCCAGGTAAGACAAGCGCGATTGCTCCACTTCGCTTTCTTGAATGAAGCCCTTCTTCGCCAATTCCGGCAACGTTTGGTAACTCTTCTGCGCCGCTTCGGCTTTTGCGGCCATGGATTCGTAATCGCTTTGCGCCTGAATCAATTCCGCCTTCGCCACTTGCACGGAGGATTGCGCCTCGCCTTTGGAGATGACGTATTTCTCGGATTCAAAAATAATCAGCGTGTCGCCTTCCGCCACCCATTGCCCTTCGGGCACGAGCCACAGAATTTGTTTGTCGGCAATCGCGCTGATGGTGATTTGATCTTGCGCGCGGAGTTCGCCGCTTTCCGTGATTTTAATCGTCACTTCGCCGCGTTTCACTTTGGCCGTGGGGATTTCTTTGTCGTCGCTTTCCGCGAGGATGAGCGTGCTGCCCAAAAACAGCAGAATGAGCACAACCGGGCCGAGAATGAAGAGCAGCTTGCGGCGTTTGGGATCGGCCAGGAAGGCGGCTTCTTCTTCTTTGGGTTTTCTTCGTGGTTCTAACATGAGAATCACCTCATAAGAGTTAAGAGTAAGACCTTCTCCGCCACAAACGGAAAGCGAGAAGGAGTTGCTAAATTCTTTGTGCCGGACGCGAGGGCTAGCAACGAATCCGTTTACAACGACGTGTTTATTGCGCGGCGGCTTCGCCCGTAAGCGTTTCCAGCAAGGCTTGCGAGATGCGAAAGCTCACCAATTTGCGCAGATATAAAGTCTTCGCGCGCAAAAGAAATTCTTGCGCATCGATCACGTCCAAGTTGGAGGCGCGGCCGAGGTTGAACATGGTGCGCGCGAAATCGAGCTTTTGCTCCGCGGCTTCGATACTGCGCCGGATTGCGCCCGCTTCTTGATCGCTGTTCAAGAGGCTGCGCGCGATGTCGCGAATGCTCATTTCGATTTGTCGCTGCGCGTTGAGCAAGCGCTCCTCTTGTTGGCGCACAATCAATTCTGTGTTCTCCGCTTGCGCGCCGGCTTCGCGATGCAGAAAGTTATAGCTGAAATTGACCCCGGCTTGCAAAACGCCGGTGCGGCTGTTTTCTTTTTGTTCGATCAAATCCGAAGCCTTGACGGTGGAATAAGCGCCGTAAATATCCAAACGCGGCAACACGGCGTTGCGCGCCACCGTGCGTTGCAGCTTGGCTTCGCGCACGAGATAGCCCAAGCTCTGCAATTGCGGATTGTATTGCATGGCGCCAGCCACGAGTTGATCGGCATGCAGCACGGGTTGCTTAAATTCCAGGCTGCTTTCCGCGAGATTGAGCTCCGTGGTCAAAGGAATGCCCATAAGGTCTTTTAAGATGTCCAGCACACTTTGATAATCATTATAGCTATTGATCAACGCGGCGCGATCTTCGTCATAACGAATCTGCGCGCTCAACACGTCGCGGCGCGAGGCCAGTTTTGCGATCACGAGCGCATTCGAAGCCGCCACCAGCGCGGAGTCGCTCGCGACCGTGGCCTCGTTCACTTTCAACAGCTCGCGGTTGACCAGCACGTTGTAGAACGCGCGCTTGACTTGATAGGTGAGCAGCCATTTTTGATTGAGCAAGGCATTCTCTTGCACGTTGCGGGAATTGCCCGTGCTGATGGCGCGGCTGTTCGCCACTGCGGGCCAGAAACCGCGTAGCAACGGCTGCGAAAGCGTGAGTGAAAATTCGCGCTCTTCGTCTTTGGTCAAATCTTCCCCGAACGGCGTTTGGACCTCGCGAAAAACATCTTTGGTCGCGATCAGAGTTGCCCCCGTTGGAATATAAAGCTGCGCTCGCGCCACCACGTTCGCCTGATTTCTGAAGAGCACTTCGGAAAAATTGTTTAGCGTATCTGGCTCTTCCGCGGTGAGGTTGGTTTTGACGCCTTCCAGGGTCAGCAACGGCAGATACGCGCCGAAGCTGCCCGAATGCGTGGCTTCCGCGCGCGCCAGATCTTTTTCCACCACTTTGAGCGTAAGATTTTTGCACAGCGCTATGCCGAGGCAATCTTCCAAGGTCAATGGCCGTTGCAGCGCGGTTTGAATTTCTGCTTCCGTATAGGTTTTATAGCGAAAGCGTTCATTCTGGGTTTTTGCGGCTGCGGCGGCTTGAACCTGCATCGCAATGCCCGCAATCAGCATCGCGCAGGTTAACTTAAACCATCCGGCGCGCACCAACGTAGCTGCACCAGAGTTTCTGCGATAGGTGTTCCGATTCTTCATCATAACTTTCAACTTTTGAGAGTGTAATTAGCGGTCGCGCCCACATGCTTGCCGGCGCAGATCATCGTACTGAAAACCCGGCCTTGGCATGTGGCGGGAGGAAAAATTATTTGATCACGGATTTGACTTTGGTCTTCTCGCTGATGTGAAACGTGACGCCCATAATCGTAATGGTGCGTTTCGCGGCCTCTACTTTTTCCGCTTTGCCCACGAACACCACGCCGCCGAGTTCATCCGGATCCGCGATTTCAGGCTGAACTTCATCGGCCAGAAAACTCCCGTCTTTCAAATATGCGCCTTCGACTTCCACAAACATCCCCGGCTTCAGTTGCTCGAAGGCGGTAAAGGAACCATCGTCGCTTTCATATTTGGCGTCCGCTTCCATCGTCACCGGAATGGTGAGCAACTGAAACCGCTTCTTGGTTTTATCGAGCACCGCGCGCACCGGGGCTTCGATCTCGCAATCGTCGTCCTGAAAATCGCCGGTGAGCAGCTTCACTTCTTTGGCGATGACGGTCATGTCCTTTTGTGCCGCGCCTTCGATTTTCACCCATTGCCCGGGTTTGAGCACGGAGAAAAGATCGGCTGCGGTTTTCGTTTGCGCGGAGCCGTGGTCCGACACCAGCAAACAGAGTGCGCTCGCAAGAGTTGCGGCGAGTTTCACATGTGGTTTCATCAAACGCTCCTGATATTTGAGGATATGCTATGCTAATCGGCAGCGGCGCTTGCGCTGCGATTCGGTTAAATTGTACCGACAATCGCGGAGCGCATGTGTCACGCGTGCGTCCCGTGTTTGTAAAATGCGGGTCATGCTTCCCAAGGAATGCCGATTAAATAAAGTGCCCAAGTGCTCGTCATCTCCGAGAGCCTTAATCGGGCATCCACAAGCTTTAAAAAACTCGATTCCCGCGAAAAGCACGCGGGAATGACAGTCTTCAGACCTCGTCAAGTCCGTTTTGGGCCCGGTGGTTTGAGCCGCGGTTGACAAG
>CAYNDW010000268.1:0-8128 GCA_964395375.1 uncultured Cytophagia bacterium | reverse complement strand
CTTGGCGGTGGATCGTTACTTGTGGAAGCGCGCTACAATTTCGATTTCAAAGACAATGTCGCGCTTGCAACCCTTCAAGCAAAAAACAATGCCGTTGAAGTTTGGCTTGGTATCACTTTTTAAAAAGAGTTTAGTTTAATGCGCTTGCAAGATCATTTTGCCGTCGCGGCTTTGGCGACGCTGCTGTTGCGCGCCCCGGCTTTTGCCCAGCCCGGTCCGGAATACAATCATCCCGAGCTGAAGTGGAGCACCATCGAGACCGAGCACTTCTTCGTGCATTTTCACAACGGTGCGGAGCAATCCGGCAAACTCACCGCGAAGATTGCCGAAGATATTTTCGAGCCCATCACTTCGCTATACAACTACAAGCCCGACGGCAAGATTCATTTCGTGATCAAAGATTACGACGACTTCTCCAACGGCGCGGCGTATTACCTCGACAACAAGGTGGAGATTTGGGCGAGCGCATTGGATTTCGAATTGCGCGGCACGCACAACTGGTTGCGCAACGTGATCACGCATGAGTTTACGCACATGATCTCGCTCGGCGCGGCGCGCAAGATCACGCGCCGCATTCCCGCGTTTTATGTGCAAGGCTTCGGCTATGAAGACGAGAAACGGCCGGATGTTTTGTATGGCTATCCCAATCGCATCATCTCTTATCCGATTCCGATGACCGTTGTGCCGCCGTGGTGGGCCGAAGGCGTGGCGCAATATCAACGTCCGCAATTGGAATATGATCTGTGGGATTCGCATCGCGACATGTTGCTGCGCACCGCGACGGTGGAGAATAAGCTGCTCACGTATTCGGAGATGAACAGCTTTGGCAAGAACAGCATTGGCAGCGAGCGCGTGTACAATCAAGGCTATTCCTTTTCGGGCTACATTGCCGAGCGTTATGGCATCGAGTCGCTGCGCGCGATTGCCAACAACATGCGCAGCCTCTTGCAATTCTCTTTCGATAGCGCGATCAAAAAAGCCACGGGCAAAAGCGGCTCAGAGCTTTATCGCGAGTGGCAGCAGCATTTGGAAGAAGACTACGCCCAACGTTTGCGCGATATTCAAGCGCATCGCGTTGAAGGCGAGTTGCTGCAAAAAGAGGGCACGGCCAATTTCTTTCCGCGCTGGTCGCCCGATGGGAAGTACCTCGCTTATCTCACCAACGAAGGTTTTGATTATCTCGGCCAAACCGTACTCGTCGTGCGCGAGCAAGCCACGGGCAAATTGAAGGCGATCAAAGCCGGCGTGCATTACAGCTTTGCATGGTCGCTTGACGGCAAAAAGATTTTCTACTCGCGCAAATCGGAGCATAATCCTTCGCATTCCGCTTTGTACGATCTCTATGTTTATGATCTTCTTTCCAAAAAAGAAGAGCGCCTCACGCACGCCGGCCGCGCGCAAAGCCCGAGTCTTTCGCCCGATGGAAAATTTCTCGCTTGCGTGGTGAATGGCGACGGCACGCAGAATCTTGCGCTCTTCAATTTAGCGAGCAAAGAATTGAAGCAGCTCACGCATTACAAGAATCAAGAGCAAGTCTTCACCCCGCAATGGTCGCCCGAGGGACAAAGGCTTTTGTTTAGCTATACCCAAGCGCGTGGCCGTGAGCTTTATTGGTTCGATCTCGCGAGCAACGAAGCGTCGCGCTTGCAATTCGAGAGCGATGACACTTCAACTCCAACCGATCAACGCGACGCGGTGTTCAGCGCGGACGGCAAGCGCATCTATTTCAGTTGGGATCGCACCGGCATTTTCAACCTCTATGCGCTCGATTTGGAGTCGAAGCAAGTCACGCCGATGACGAACGTGATCGGCGGCGCGTTCATGCCTTCGGTGAATGCGAGCGGTGAGTTGGCGTTTAGCAGTTTCGTGGCGGAGGGTTATAAAATCGCGCTGCTCAAAAATCCTCAGCCGCTCGCGCCGGAAGTGACGACCTATTTTCCCGTGGCGCGCGAGCAAGAGCAGCTTGCTTCGAATAACGGCAATGGCTCGGTTTATGACGTGAGCGCGATCAAGCACGGCGCGTATGATGATCGCAAGCTGCCGGACTATCAAACCAAATCTTATCGCAATCAATATACTGCGATTTCGATTTTACCGCTCGTGCGCCGCGATTATGGCACCACCAAACTCGGCAGCTATTTCTATTCGAGCGACATGCTCGACAAATACACCTTCATCGGCGGCGTGGCGGCCAATCGCAAAAAAGACTACGATCTTGTTCTCTTGTTTGATTACCGCAAGTTCGGGCCGTCGCTCTTTCTCGAAGCGTTCAATCAAGTGCGACATAACTCGGCGGACGACGCAGACTTGGGCGAGTTGCGCTTTCGCTATAATCTCACCGAAGTGGCGCTCGGCACGCGCTTCAGCCTTTCCAGTCATCATCATTCTAGGCTCAGTTTTATTTATGATCGCTACAATGCGAATATCAAATACGAGATCGACAACTTCCCTGTGAGTTTTGGCTACACGTACTTTCAAGGCAAGACCGTTGCGTTCGAGCATCATTTCGATGCGCGATTGCGCGCCGTGGACGGCGAGATCAACCCGCGCGCGGGGCGTAACATAAATTTTCGCTACGCGCGTGAATTCAATAGCTTCATTCATTCCGACGCGGAGCAGGCTTTCACGTTGTCGGATTACGGCACGTTCGTCGAAAACTATGAGCCGCACAACTTGCATCGTTTCCAACTGGAATGGACCGAGCGTTTCGCCTTGCCTGCTCGTTCGGGATTGACGTTTTACGGTCGCGGCGGTTTGCTCAGTCGCAACGTCGATAGTTTCTTCTACTTTTTTGCCGGCGGTTTGGACGGCATTCGCGGCTATCCCTTTTATAGCATGGAAGGCCGCTATCTCATGCACGGGCGGCTCACGTATCGTGTGCCTTTGTTCCAGCACATGGATTTTTCGCTGCTGCATTTGTATTTCGACAAGATCGCGTTCGCGGCTTCATATGATTACGGCGGGGCGTTCATAAAAACCGACGGCTTCACCGGCAAGCTGCATGATAGCGTGAATTTGCAATTGCGCGCGGAGTTGTTTTCGTTTTATGGATTTCCCACGCGCGTGTCGTTCGATGCCGCCTATGGCTTCGATCAATTCAAAAATCGCGGCATTCAATACGGCAAAGAGTGGCGCTATTACGTCACGGTCGCGTTCGACTTCTTGGGGGATTGAATCAGCCTTTGTTTAAAGCAAAAACTTTCTGTAAGCGAATTTGACGAATATCGCGGATAAAGCTTTTGCTGTATCCGCGATATTCGAAGAATCCGCTTACGATATGCTTTTGGGTTGCGGTTCGCTAGGTTTTATTTGTTGGAGAAATTTATGAAACGCTTTTTTGTTTTGATTAACACATTGGCTTTGGTCTTCGCCTTTGCGAAGAGTGAGGCGCAAGAAGTCCTTGCGAGTAACACGGAGAGTCCAGTTCAATTCGAAGAACACCCCCCTAGCCCCCCGCAAGGAGGGAAAAATGGGTTCGCGTATCCGCTCGCGGAAGTGCGATATGAGCTGCAAGCCTCGATCAATCGCGTGCGCGACGAGACCTCTTCTTCTTTAATGATGAACGGCGAGGCTGGCGCCACCAAGCCGGAGCGTTCCGTGAAGAAGGCCTTCATCTTCTCGGCCATCGTTCCGGGCGCGGGCGAGTTATATAATCGTTCGTATCTTTCGGCGCTCGCCTTTCTCAGCGTCGAGATCGGTGCGTGGGCGCTCTATTCGAAATACAACAAACGCGGCGACGAGTTTACGGATGTGTTTGAACTTTATGCGAACACGCATTGGAACGAGCAACGTTATTGGGACTCTTTAGCGCGTGACAGCGGCGGCAAATGTGCGCCGAGTGATCGCCCGTGTTTGAAAGATTATGAGCGCGATAGCTTCAGTCACTTTCTTCCGGATTCAAAGAATCAAACTTATTACGAAAACATCGGCAAATACGATCAATTCAACGCGGGCTGGGATGATAGCCAAAGCGGCGACGCGCGGCAGCGCGATTCGGCCAATCGTGAAGCGTATACGTTCATGCGCCTCGACGCGAACAAACAATTTCAAAACGCCGCACGCGCCACGACGGTCGTGCTCGTTAATCACTTGCTCAGCGCCTTGCACGCGGCGTATACCACGCATCGCCACAATCAGCAAATCAAATCTTCGGTAGGCATGAGGATGGAGAATTACAACGACGCACTTGTGCCCACGATGAGCGTGAGTATGGCGTGGTGAAACCCAAAGTTCGTAGTGGCGCCTTCAGGCGCAGGCTTCAATGAGCATGCGACTCCTAAAGGAGCTACTACGAGCGGTCCCATTTTATTCTATTCCTAAAAACCAAAGATGAAATTACACAAGAAAAATTTTTTGCCGTTGGCGATCATGTCGCTCTGTTTTTCGACACACGCCGTCTATGCGCAAAGCAGCGGCAACTTCAGGGCAGCGCGTTTGGAAGTTGCGCGCGCGCCTTTCGCCGCCGACTCCCTTCAAGCTCCATCTTCGAAAAAGAAAATCTCTATCGGCAGCGCGTTTTTGCGCTCCGCGGTTGTACCAGGCTGGGGCCAGCGCGCGACCGGCGCGAACACTGCAGCGCGAAATTTCTTTGTGACCGAAGCCGGTTTGTGGCTTGGTGTGATTTCTTTTAACGTGCATGGCAATTGGCTGCAAGACGACTATCGCTTGCTGGCTTCGGAACACGCAGAAGTTGACACGCGGGACAAGAGCTTGGGGTATTATGTTGACGTCGGCAATTTTGCGAACATTGAGGGATACAACCAATCGCGTTTACAGCGCCGCGATGTTGCCGCGCTTTATGATCCGGCCACGCATTATTGGAAATGGGATACCGAAGCGAACCGCAATCGCTTTGCTGATTTGCGTTTGCGCAGCGATAAGGCCTTCTCGCGCTCGGAATTGTTCATTGCCGCGATTCTTGGCAATCATATTATCAGCGGCATTCACGCGGCCTGGCTCGCGCGACGACACAACACGAGCGAGAACTCTTCTTCCCGCGGCGCTTCCCCGCAATTGGGCGTGGTGAGTTTTGGTGATGAAATCCGCTTGACCGCGCAAGTGAAGTTTTGATCAGCCTTGCGCAGGCCGAACTCTGCGCAAGTTTTTGTCCTTGCCTCCCGCAAAACCTGCCACAATAATTTTGTTTCTCCTATTCGAACGCTTGCATATCGAGTGATTTTCGGCTATATTCGCGCCGTTTGTTTTGAGGAAGAAGACATGCGCCGCGCTCGTTTCTTCCAGAATGACACCACGGAGGAGCCGCCGACTAGACGTTGTGGTACCAAGCCAGCTTTAAAATACGGCTATAAAAATCTTTTTGAATTTAGAAACTGTGAGGAGACCCTTTTGAAGATTCACGAATATCAGGCAAAAGATCTTTTGCGGAAATTCGGCGTTGCGGTGCCGAAAGGCAAAGTCGCGCACACGCCGGAAGAAGTCGGCGTGATTGCGCATGAGTTAGGCGGACGCGTCGTCGTAAAAGCGCAGATTCATGCGGGCGGCCGCGGAAAGGGTGGGGGCGTAAAGCTCGCCAATGACGCACACGAAGCCTATGAAGTCGCGCAGAAGATTCTCGGTATGCAACTCGTTACGCACCAAACCGGGCCGGAAGGCAAGCGTGTGAATTTGGTTTTAGTCGAGCAAGCCTCGAACATCGCGCGCGAGCTTTATGCGGGCATCGTGCTGGATCGCTCCGTTTCACAACTCGTTTTTATGGCGAGCACCGCGGGCGGTGTGGAGATTGAAAAAGTCGCGGAAGAAACGCCCGAGTTGATTCGGAAAGAGCACATCGATCCGCTCACGGGTTTGCGGCCTTCGCAAGCGCGCAAGCTCGCGTTTGGCCTCGGGCTGGAAGGCGACGTGCTCAAGCACGCCGTGAAATTTTTTCAGGCGTTGTATCGCGCGTACTTGGAGTCCGATTGTTCGATGGCGGAAATCAATCCGTTGATTGTGACGCAAGAAGGCCAAGTGCTCGCGCTGGACGCGAAAATAAATTTCGACGACAATGCGCTCTATCGCCATCCCGAATACGCGGCGTTGCGTGATGTGAGTGAAGAAGAGCCCCTCGAAGTCGAAGCTTCGAAGCACAATCTCAACTATGTGCGTTTAGACGGCAACGTTGGTTGTATGGTGAATGGCGCGGGTTTGGCGATGGGCACGATGGATATTATCAAGCTGGCCGGTGGCGCGCCTGCGAACTTTCTTGACGTTGGCGGCGGCGCAAATCCGCAGACAGTGGAAAACGGCTTTCGTATCATTCTTTCCGATCCCAATGTCAAAGCGATTTTGATTAATGTCTTTGGCGGCATCGTGCGTTGCGATCGCATCGCCAATGGCGTGATTCAAGCGGCGCAAAATGTTCACATCAACGTGCCGCTCGTGGTGCGCCTGGAAGGCACGAACGCCGAGGAAGCCGCGCGCTTGTTGCATGAATCCGGCTTGCCGTTGATTGTCGCGAGCAATTTAAGAGATGCCGCGGAGAAAGTAGTGGCGAGCATTCAAGCGTAGCACAGTCGGGTCAACTGTGTAGAAGGGAAATTAATGCCGTGGACCGAGGCGCAGATCGATGAGTTGATCGCAAATGTTCGACGCGATTTTGCGTTGGGAAGATTTCGCGCACGCTTTGGGCAAAAGTTGCGTGCTCATGGCGTGACACTGCGGGATGCCGAGAAGGCGATCGGCAAACACAGTTTTATCGGACAATACGAGAGCGAAAAGGGCAGAGCAATAGGATTCTTGAATCCCCGGGATAAAATTTTTGTTGCGTGGAGTTCGGATATTTATCCTTCGTATATTAAGACTTGCTTTATTGCGGATGATGGCGTTGAATATCTTTTAAAGCAATTAGAGTGTGAACTGATCTGGTCGCCCAAATAACGCATGGAAACTGCAACTTCTGCAACAACCACAAAACGCTCCCTTCAAAAGCGCGCCGCGGAACTGTTGGATTGGCTGATAGGCTTTTTGCCCGGCACGATTCCACCTTCGGCTGAAGATGCAATCCTCGATGTTTCCGAAGACGTTCACGCACTTTTCTATCATCGAAGCGAGTTGCAAAAAATTTTAGAAATAAATCCGAAAACTCTTAATCCTATTCAAAGCGCCAACTTGACCAAACTTGATGATGATATCCGAGCAGCAGCCTTGCTATTAGTCGGTGCCGGCAAAGGCATGCTTCATCGTTATCGCGAAGGCCGCTACGACCGTTCGCATTGGTGGTGGTATTTAGAAGATACGCTGATCGATGCGAGTCTCGCCTGCAATCAACCGAAGAAGGGCGTTGAATACGCCGTGCCGGCAGAAAGCAGCGCTTTGCTGAAAGTCGCCGAACCACGTATGACATATGGCCGCCAAACAGGCAAACGAAAAAATGCGTCAAGATAAATAACAATTGAAGGAGGATGGCTTGAGCGTTCTGGTAGATAAAAAAACGCGTGTGTTGGTGCAAGGCATCACGGGCAGCGAAGGCTCGTTTCACGCGACGCAAATGATAGAATATGGCACAAATGTCGTCGCCGGCGTGGTGCCGGGCAAGGGCGGACAAAAATTTAACGACACGGTTCCGATCTTTAATACTGTTGCCGAAGCGGTGCGTGAAACCGGAGCAAACGCCTCGGCGATTTTCGTTCCGCCCGCGCTGGCGGCGGATGCAATTATGGAAGCCGCTGCGGAAGCTATGCCTTTGATTGTGACGATCACGGAAGGCATTCCGGTGACGGATATGTTGCCGGTGAAAGCTTTGCTCGCCAAAACCGGCGTGCGTATGATTGGCCCCAACTGTCCGGGGGTGATTTCACCGGGCAAGTGCAAGATTGGGATTATGCCGGGCTTTATTCATAAACCGGGCCGCGTGGGTGTGATCTCACGCAGCGGCACGTTGACGTATGAAGCGGTGAAGCAGCTTTCTGATCTTGGCATCGGGCAATCGACGTGTATTGGCATCGGCGGCGATCCGATGATCGGCACGAACTTTACGGATGCGCTGAAATTATTTGAAGCCGACCCCGACACCGATGCGGTCGTGATGATTGGTGAAATTGGCGGCAGCGCGGAAGACGAGGCGGCGGCGTACATCAAAAAATATATTGGCAAGCCGGTTGTTGCATTCATTGCCGGCCGCACTGCGCCT
>CAYNDW010000267.1:0-8150 GCA_964395375.1 uncultured Cytophagia bacterium | reverse complement strand
TTCTGAATGACACGACAATTTGCTCACAGCACATGACTGAACTTGATCATCAAAACTCAAGGGGCTACTACGAACAACTATTTCCTCGGCGGCATAACGGCTTCGATCAACTCATCATTCCAACGTTCGCCTTGCGCCAGCATTTGCCGCAGCTTGATGAAATCCACTTCGCGCTGGCCTTTCGCGCCTTCGTTGAACGCTTTGAAACCGGCGCGGCCTTCGGTGAGCATGTTCATGCCGAGCCACGCGCGATTGCTCTCGCGGTTGCGATCCCAATGCGCGAGTTTATGTTTGCGCACGGATTCAATGGTTTTGGTTAGGCATCCCGGCACAGTCATCATGAGAGAAGTGCAGAGTCGATTCACGGCCTGGTCGAGAAGCGAAAGATCATACTCACATTGGCTGAGCAATGCTTTTGCTTTTTGTTTTTCCTCGCCGGCGCGCGATTCACCATAAATAAACTTGCCGTATTCATCAACCCAGCGATCAGTGATCACCAGCGGATTCGGAATGAACTTGCCGTCTTTCTTCAACACCGGCGCAATCTCGGTGAGCAGGCCGAGGCGATACGCTTTGTGCGCGCTCCAATGTTCGCAGAGCGTGCAACTCATCATCGCGTTTTCAATGCCCACAAAGAGCGGGAGAAAATCCGTGGAGCCGCCATCCGGCGCGGAGCCGTGTTTCGGGCCGGCCTGTCCGAGCATCGCCATATCGCTCGCGATCGAAAAATCGCAAGCCATGCCGATCTCTTGTCCGCCGGCGATGCGCATGCCGTTGACGCGGCAGATCACCGGCTTGTCGCAATGCAGAATCGCGGTGACCATGTCGTTGAAGAGCCGCATGTATTGGCGATATTCCTCCGGCTGGCCGCCGTAATATTCCGCATACTCTTTCGTGTTGCCGCCGGTGCAAAACGCTTGATGGCCCACGCCGGTGAAAACCACCGCGACAACATTGCGCGCATTCGAAGCCGTGCGAAACGCGAGAATGACTTCTTTCACCATCTGCGTGGTGTAGGAATTGAACTGCTCCGGATTATTCAAAATGATCCACGCGTTGTACAAGCCTTCGACCGGCTTGCCTTGTTGATCGAAGCACGACCGCAATTCATAATTCACTTGCGTGAATTTAAAATCGGGGACGAGGTTGTGGTCTTTGAAAACGGTCATAGAATGCTCCAGCATTTTTCTGTTAGCGCCGAAATTTGTTGCAAAGGTTTTTTGAACTCGAATTGCACGGATTAGGCGGATTTGTGAGGACAAGAGCAAAAATAAGAAATCCGTGGAGATTCGTAATTCCAATTTTTGTTCTCTCTCTTCTTGGAGAGTTTTTCGAATTTAGTGTCTTCGGCAAGGCCGACTTCGCCCCCTGCCGCGCGCACAGAGTATTTTGTCCCGCCGTGCGGGATCCCGAAAACCGGGATAATGAGAGACAGTTTTGCCGATCATGCCATCAACATCTCTCTAGAAATTTCTCCTTGCAACGCTTGTTTTTTACACAAAGTATGTTAGCTTTTATTTATGGACCTTGACAATGAACTCAAGCAAACGCTTGAGCAACTTTTGAAATTATGCCGGGACTTCGGCATTCAACCACGACTTATCGGCGGTTTGGCCGTACGCGGATTTGCGCGTCGAAAGCGGTACACTCATGATATCGATCTCGCCAGCAGCCGTTATGACAAGCCCAATTTGGTTACGATTCTCAAACAGATGGGCTTTGCATATCAAGATCAATCGCAGTTCGAAGGCGTGAAGGCGAGCAAGCGCATCGGCAACAAAACGGTTGAAATTCATATTGCGATTGACCGGGTGTGGGACATGACTTCCAACCAGACTTATACAATTTCTTCAGACTCGGCTGAAGTGCCGATTGACGAGGCCGGTGATCTGCTCGCGCCGGCAGTTTCCGCCGAAGATTTGCTGATTCTCAAACTGCTGCCGTTGCGTGACCGCGATTTGTGTGACGTCATTGCGCTGCTGCTGGATTTGCCGGATATCGCTGCCCACACCTTTTGGGCAAATTGTGAACGAACCGATAATACGACTCATATCGCCGCTCAACTTAGAAAGCTTGAGCACGCGTTAAAAAGCGGTGACTTTCGTGAAGCTTGGGCAGATTACTACGGCGAGCCGCTGCCAAGACGTGATATACTTTTTGCCATTGACAAAATGCGCGCACTGTTGAAAACAAAACCATGAATTTGATAAACACTAAAATCGCTTGCCCCCAATGCCGCTTAACTGTTGCCCTTTCCGTCAACGGCAATACGTTAGAAACGCCGTTGGTCTGCGAAGCTTGCGGCCAAACTTTCTTGCCGCATTTCTACTGCCCAGAGGTGAATTCGTCTTCGCGCCATATTTTTGCAGCGAGTCACCTCTATGTTGACAACATGGGCGGAATCTACACGTTTTGCCCCGACCATACTTTCACGACCTACGCCCTTGCTGCCGACAGCAAGCCGCGCCCCAAGCGTTCCCCGTTTCAATCCATTATTCGTTTCCTTGATTCCATTGTCTTTCGTCTCTCCTTGACTATCGAAGGCTTGCGCTGGCGTTTGGCCTCGCGCCGCTAAATTTGAGCGCCACTTTGCGCTCGAGCTTGGTGTCTTCGGCGAGATACGCTTCACCCATGCCGCCCGCGCCGAGCTTTTCGAGGATTTTGTCCTGTTGTTCGGGATCCCGTAAAGCGGGATAATGGGAGATGGTTTTGCCAATCATCTCATCTTCCTCTTATTAAAAAAGGTTCGCCTCGCTCTGTCAGGCAACACAATTTGCCCCAACCCCATTGGCACCGCGCCACTTTCGTGAGTGACTTCCAGATACACATGCTCGAGACGAACGTTTTGCAATGAAACTGCGTGCAGCGAAACACCATCCAGCATGTTGACGACTTCCTTCAGCGTGTGCTTGCGCGGCAAGAGCAGCGTCAAATCGTTTCCATAATAACGATACGCCAATTGCAACGCAGCGGCGCGGCGATGCACCGCATCGGCATCGTCGGTGTTGATGATCGCCAGCTCTTCCGCGGGAACGATCTGCCGCAGTTCCTCCAGCGTGCCTTCGGCGACGAGGCGGCCACTTTGCAGAATGCCGAGGCGCGAGCAGAGCTTTTCGGCTTCATCGAGATAATGCGTGGTGAGAAGAATCGACACGCCGGTCGCTTTCAAATGGCGAATCAATTCCCACAACTCGTGGCGCGCTTCCACGTCCAGGCCGACGGTCGGCTCATCGAGCACCAACAATTTCGGCGCATGCACCAACGCGATGGCGATATTCAAACGGCGCTTCCAACCGCCGCTGAGCGTGGCGACCGCGGCATGACGATACTCCTGCAAATGAAATTGCTCGATCAAAACCTGCACGCGTTGTTGCCGCTCTGCGCCATGCAAGCCGTACAAACTGGCGAAGAACTTGAGATTTTGCTCGCTGGTCAAATTCTCGTACAAAGAAATTTCTTGCGGCGCGACGCCGATGAAATGTTTCGTCGCCTCCGAGGGCGGTTGATCATTGATGGCGACCACGCCGGCGTCAGCCGCCAGCAGATTGCAAAGAATGTTGATCGTCGTCGTCTTGCCCGCGCCATTTGGACCGAGCAATCCGTACACTTCATTCGCGCCAACGGCAAAGCTCAGATTGCGGAGCACCTGCCTCTCGCCGAACGATTTTGCGAGCTTGTCGATTTTCAGAAGAGGTGGTTCAAGCATGTTTTTCCTGCCGCAACATTTTTTTGTATGAATTGACGCCGAGCATGAGCGTGAAGATTGCAAACGCGAAAAGGAAAATCACGTGCACGCGCACGTCTGCCAGCGTCGCCGCTTTGGCCGAAACGGCGCGCAACGCTTGGTTCATGTGAAAAACCGGATCGGCATACGCGACCGTGAGAAGATATTTCGGCAAAATCGACGTGGGAAAAAAAGTGCCGCCCAATACGAGCAACGGCACGCCCACCGCGGCGATGGGGCCGGTCGCATCTTCAGTGCGTTTGGCAATGCGCGCGCCGAAGAAAAATCCCAAGCCGACATACGAGGCCACGCTCAACAGCACAATCGCCGCGCCGAGCATGAGCGAGCCATGAAATCTTCCGCCGAAGAAAAACGCGATGCCATAAACGATGAGCGTTTGGCCGAAGGCAATCGCCAAATAGGCGAGCACAATGCCGAGAAAGTAAGCGCTCGCGCGCAACGGCGAAAGCAGCAAGCGCCGCAACGTGCGGCGTTCGCGCTCCGCAACAATCGTCGTGACCGGCCCGGACAAACAACTGAAGAAAAGCGCGGCGCCGATTAGAATGCCGGGCGCGGTGGCATCGAATGATTTTTTGGTGCTGCCGTCGCCGGCGTAAATCAGCCCAAACAGCAGCAACATGGCCGCGGGAAAAATCGCCCACATCATCAGCGCGCGCCGTGTCTTCCGCAGCTCTTGAAGAATACGCGCCGCCACGGCGAGGATTTCATTGAGGTAATTTTGCTGTGGCATTTTTCTCTCTCGCTGATCAGTTCACTGAATACTGCTCGCTGAAAACTGCTCACTAAAAATCCGGCACGAGCACGGGGCGCTTATCAATCTCGCGATCATGCACGCGCTCGAACACGGAATTGATTTCGCTCAAAGGAAAAGTTTGCACGAACGGCGCCAATTGAATTTTGCCCTGCTGAACAAGAGCCAACACTTCGGGATAATATTTCGGCTCACAGCCCCAATTTCCAATGGCGCGTGCATCGAAGGCCATCAGATTGCTCAGTCGCAATTCGAGCGTGTCCATGGTAAATCCCACCACGCTCAGCGTCGCGCCATGCGTCAACAAACTGAACGCCAATTCCTGCCCGGCTTTGGTGCCCGAGGTTTCAAAGATTTTCCATTCAAACGGCGGGAGCGATTTTTCTTTGACAAAATTTTGGAGAGCGGAGCGGAGGGCTTTTTTATCCAACGCTTTCGAATTCAAGGTGAGATCAGCGCCGTATGGCGAGAGGAGATTGAGTTTGCGGTCATCTATATCAACCGCTGCGACCGTCGCGCCGAACGCTTTCGCGATTTGCACGCCGAACCCGCCGATGCCGCCGACGCCGATGAAAATTGCGAGATCGCCTTTAGCGAGTCCGGAATTTTTTATGGCTTGATAAGGCGTGGTGACCGCATCCGCGACCACGGAAAGCTCGCGCAACGTCACACCGGAATTGCCGAAGAGAGAGTTCTCATCTGCAACGGCAACTTCGCATAAGTAGCGCGCGGGCACGATAATGTGGCTCGCGAATCCGCCCTCAATATGATTGCCGGGCATTTTCTGTTGGCGGCAAATGGTGCCGCGGCCTTTACGGCAAAGCAGGCATTCGCCGCAGGGCAAAACCGCGGGGACGATCACCGCTTTGCCGAGTAGCGCCGCGAAGTTGGCGCCTGCTTCTTCGACGATGCCGCTGATTTCATGACCGAGCGTGAGCGGCGGCGCTTTCGCCGTGCGCACGCCGTCATAAAGAAAACCGAGATCGGTGTGGCAAACGCCGCAACCGGAAACGCGCACGAGCGCTTCAGCATCAGCCAAAGCCGACGCTGCGATTTCGTTCTGCGACATCGACTCGCCGACGCCGGTCATTTGCCAGCATTTTATTGCGCGCATAATTTTTCCTCAAGCTCTCACTCTTCTCGCCTCCGCCCACCTTTGGCCCAATTGTTCGAGCGCGCGGGCGCCAAGCATTTGCGTTGCCAGCACAAACAAGATCTGCTCTTCTTTGGCGAAATGGCCGCGCGCCGTATCGATCACATGGCGGATCAAGTTCTGCGCTTCGCCGAGATCGCGCGCTTCGAGCAAACGCTGCAAGGTTCCTTCGATTTCATCGTGCTCCATGCGCATCACGGCGAGGGGGCCGCTGTCCGAGGGCAGGTGCGCTTCGAGCGCATGAAAAAGCAGGTCGTTTTCAATATGCGCGTGCGGCGCGAGCGCAGAGGCTAACAATGCGCCCTGGCTTTGCACCAAAGTCAGATTCTCCATACGGGGAACGACTTTTTCCAGATGGTCGAACTGCGCGTAGAACACGCCGTGTTCGCCGAGCAACGCTTCCGTAATTTTCATGTACGCTCTCCAGTAATGTATAAAAGTGTGCGGCTTCATGAATTTTTATTTTCAAACGCGGCAGCATGTTTCCTCGCCCACACGTGATGCCGGAGAAAACTTTTTCAACTAAAGGATGCGATGGGTGGAAGTTCGTTTTTGCCTGGTTAGGATGTAAAACCTTTCATCCAATTTTGTGCCGCGCAACTCCAAATCCAAGCCGGAGGCGAACCGCTTGATTTCTAACGCGCATTTCACGAGGCCATGCGTTTTGTGAGCAAGTGCTTCGCAGTATTAAGAAACGGAGCGGGCCTTTTTTCTTACAAGAGGAAAAATGCCACGTTTACACGCGCGGGAAAAAGCTTCGAGGAGTATCGTTGCGCCGGAGCCGGAAGAACCGAGGGCTTCGAGGATTACAGCGAAGCGGGAAGGTGTGCTGCTGCTAAGGTGAGACGCGCCTCATACAAATCCGCACACTGCCGGCAAACCGGTTCTGCTTCACGCCACGCGGGAAAGTGGATTTGAATTTCATGCTTCACCTCTGCGCGCAGTTCGCGAGGAGCAAGTAACTCAACGGTCGGAAAATGGCAAAGTGCGCATCGCCCGGATGCAGAAGTGGTTTCGGTATCCGGCCTCAACCAGTTTCCCGGATGCTGCGCAAACGCAACCAGCTCGCTGTGCGTGTGCGAGTTGTGATCAAAGAAGTCCGCAAATCTCTGTGCCAAGCCTTCTTCCGAACCTTGAAACGCGCGTTTGAAATTGACCAAATGTTTTTCGCGCGTCGTGGGCGGCAGCCAGCCGCGTTGCTGCAAGCGGCCGTCAATAATGATATCCCAAAGCACAGCGTAACGGTTTTGCAGAAGTTGATCGTGCGCCGGGCCGGCGTTCGACTTGGGCAAATCCGGAACGTATTCGAAGCGCGGGTCTAACATGTCCGCCACGTGCAGCAACTCATGGCGGAAAAAAGTTAGGCAAGCCGAGGGCTGCGTTAGAAGCCGGGGCGTGATTTGGATGAGAATGATTTGCGGCGTGCGCTGCTCGAGCGCAGCGTTCGGCGCCTCGCCATATAGTTCCGCCCCGAGTTCTTTGGGGGCGCGCGCTTTCATTACCAAACAGTGCTGTGTGGCCTCGCGCAAAATCGGCCAGGCGGCAAAGCTCTCCAATAACGGCTGGTGCAATTTTAATATGCCGAACCAATTGCGATGCACGCATTGAAACGCGGCCTCGCGTTCTTCTGGCCCCTCAAAACGTTCATAGATTTGATCGCGCTCCCAGCGGAACAAATGCTCGTCTTGGTGGCCGCGCGTGGCCAGCAAGACCGCTTCTTCGAGAAGCTGCGGCTGATAGTCGATGCGATAAGTTTGCATGAGCGTGTTATGGTTGATGAAAGACTTGAGGCAGAGGGCTTCGAGCATAGAGCATAGAGCAAACGGCTTCGAGCATAGAGCATAGAGCGGAGGGCATAGAGCAAACGGCCTTGCTTCTTGCGCAAAAGCTCTATGCTCTATGCTCTATGCTCTATGCTCTATGCTCTATGCTCTATGCCCCAAGCCCCAAGCCCTACTGCTCCACCGCGCTGGCCGAAGGCCGCAGAATTTGAATCACTTCCTCGCCCGTTCCACAAGTAAAGCACGCGTCATCTTGTGCTTCGGGACGCAAACGAAGTTGCTCCGGCCCCATTTGTACTTGGTGGCGCGCGCATTCGCCGCGCACAAAGTCACAGCACAAATTTCCAAGTGCCGCATAGAAACCGCTAGCGTCTTCGCGCCGCAGAAGGTTGGTCAAGGCTGGAACGAAGCGCCCCAAATGATCGCGCAAGAAGAGGCGCTGTCCGCGGCGCGTGGCTTCCAGCATGTCCACGTCATTCTGCTGTATCGCATAAGCTTCTTTGCGCGTGAGAAACGCCATGAACTCGCACTCGCAACTGATATGATCGACGCGCTCGTGCTGCCGCGGATTCAATTTCAAACCGAAGGCATTGAAGAAGCCGGAAATATCACCCAATTGCTGCGGCTGTTGGAACATCGTGTCCTCGCCGTACTCGGTTTCGTGCAGCGGCACCTGCGCTTGCGCGGTGTGCCCGAAGAGATGAAGATAAGAATCTGCAA
>CAYNDW010000266.1:6263-8158 GCA_964395375.1 uncultured Cytophagia bacterium | reverse complement strand
AAACGCCGTGACCAATTTGTATTGCGAAAACTCTTTGCTCGTGTTGCTCTCCACGCGCGAGCCGGGATAGCGCGTGAGCAGCGGATGCTCTTGCGCGTGCCCAACCAGCGGCGCGAACAAGAGCACGGCAAAAGCGAAGCCTGAATTTCGCGACATGATTCTCCTGCAAAAAATTATTTCAGCAGCAAAAGTTTATTTGTAAGCACGCGCGCGCCAGCCTGCAAACGATATACATAAAGTCCGGCGGGTAGCAGCGCGCCCGCTTCCCATTGCCGGCGATGCTCGCCCGCGGGCAATCGTTGATCGACGAGCCGCCCGACTTCCTGTCCCAATGTGTTGAAGATCGCCAACTCGGCGTGGCTCGCTTCCGGTAAAGAAAAAGAGAACGTGGTGGAAGGATTGAACGGATTCGGATAATTCTGGCGCAACGTGATTGTGGCCGGTTGATTGGCAGAAGTATTTTCTGCAACGCCGGTTGCGCTGCCGCTCAATTCGAGATCGTCCAACAAAATGAATGTGCCGATGGTCGCCGGATTATTGTTCGCGCCGCCGATGCTGCCCACAATACTCGCGAACGCGGGCGTGAACGAACCGCTGTCGTAGCGAATGACGATTTCAAAACGCGTATATGAAGAAGCCGGCGAACTGATTTTGATTCCGCCGCCGCCGAACGCGTTCGTGTTGGCGTCGTAAATGGAAACGCCGAGCGAAAAAGTATCGGGCCCGGCCGAGGAGAATTTATAGTATCCGCTGAGCCGTGCATATTTCTGCGTGATCGGAAAGAATTGATTGCTCAAGCTTCCGGCGAAAAATGCCGGCGCCAACGCCGCACCGAAGAAATTGACCACTTCTCCTTTGAACGCCGAAGCGCCGCCACGAGCATCGCTAGCTTGCGTGCCGGTGGGCGGACCGCCTTGCAGGTTGTTCACATACCATCCCACCGGCTGGCCGCCGCTCCACGTTTCAAAGCCGGGATTGGGGATGGGATTTTGCGAAAAGGCGAGACGAGGGAGGAGGAACAGCAGCGCGAGCCGTAAATTTTTTTTCATGTGATGCTCCAATGCGTTGGTGAGAGTGTGAAATTGGACAATCACAAGATACGCGTTACGCCGGCGGGATCGCAATTCCCCATATGCGGTATTTTAGATAAGCCGCTCCTGCAGCGCTTTCTTCACGACTTCGGCGCGGGAATGCACGTGGAGTTTTTCATAAATATTTTTGATATGCGCGCGCACGGTTTCGCCGCTGAGGAACAACGCCGCGGCAATGATTTTATAATTCTCGCCTTCGCACAAACGCTGCAACACTTCTTTCTCACGCGGACTGAGCGGCGAGGAAGCCGCGACGCGGAACGAGCCGAGCACGCGGCGCGCAATGCTGGCGCTCATGGGTGCGCCGCCTTCATGCACTTCTTTGATGGCTTGCAGCAAGGCCACCGGCGGCGTGTCTTTGAGCAAATAACCCGCGGCGCCGGCGCACAACGAGGCAAACAACGAATCGTCATCTTCCTGCACCGTGAGCATGATGAAATTCGTGGCCGGCAATTTCTCCTTTAACCGGCGCATGCCCTCAATGCCGGAGAGGCCGGGCAAGCCGATGTCCATCAGCACCACGTCGGGCCGCGCTTTGAGCAGCGCCGGAATCGCGGTCTCGCAATCGCCGAACGCGTGCTTGCAAGAATAGCCGGGCGAGCCGTCGATGATCAACATGAGCAATTGGCGAATCTCACTATCGTCTTCCACGAGCGCCACGGTAATGTCGTTTGTAGTCATAAAAGAAAATAAGTTCTATTGCGCGGCGATGCAAAAACCCCTATGGGGTATTGCATAGCCGCGCGTTAAAAAAAGGAAAGCCATGGAAAGCGTGATGAGGATAGAAGCGAGGATCAGGCTTTC
>CAYNDW010000266.1:0-6253 GCA_964395375.1 uncultured Cytophagia bacterium | reverse complement strand
TTGTGTTTTTTTTTAATAAAATAAAAAATTTTATTTTGCGGGGCTTTTAAAAACCCAATTTGCTTTATTCATTCGCCGCGCTTTAAAAAACGGAAAGCCTTGCAAAGAGCTTGTTATATAATGATGCACGACTCCTCGGGTTTGTCATTCAGCAGGAATTTTTTTAAGCGCTTGGCAACATCTCTGGCGAGTAAAAGGATTCCTGCTGAATGACAACTTCATGGGCCTGAAGTGAAATGGTGGAGCACTCTACGTTTACTTTTGCAAACGCTTGCGAAAGCGAATCACGGTCGTGCCGGGTTGGGAATGAATCTCCAACGCGCCGCCGATTTTGTGCGCGCGGGTGCGCATGTTGTTTAGGCCGTAGCCGTCGTTGGGCGCGTTGAGATCAAAGCCCACGCCGTCATCCGTGAGCGTGAGCACGATTTCGTTTTCTTGCAATGCGGCATGAAACGTCACGGTTTGGCAACGCGCATATTTCAAGCAATTGTGCATCGCTTCTTTAAAAATGAACACCAACTCGCGGCGATCTTCCATGGCCAGTTCGACGTGCGTGAACGTTTCGGAGCCAGCGGCGCGAAAATGCGCGTCGCTGTTTTCAAATAACGCGCCGCCAAAATCTTTTAAGCGCAGCAGAGCATCGTGCAGTGAATCCTTTTCCGGATCGAGCGCCCAAATGAAATCGCGCATGCGGCCGGCCAGCGCTTTGGTGTGCTCTTCGATCTTTTGAAAGTACTCTGTCTGCTTTGCATCTGCCTCGCGTCGCGCTAAAGCCGTGAACAGCGTAATTTTGGTGAGCAGATGGCCGGCTTCGTCGTGAAAATCCGCGGAGCTTTTTTTGCGCACGCGTTCGCGCTCTTCTTGCCGCGCTTGCGCAATGGCGGCGCGGGTGGCCAGCTCTTGGGCTTGCGCGCGCAATCGCAAACGCATGAATCCGAAAATACCGCCCACGCCGAGCGCGGCATAAAGCGCGTACGCCCACCAGGTGCGCCATGGCGGCGGCGTGATGAGAATTTGCAGCGTCGCGCCTGCTTCGTTCCACACGCCGTCGTGATTGCCGGCGCGCACGCGAAACGTATATGCGCCGGGGTCGAGATTCGTGTACGTCACGAACCGCCGCGCGCCGCTGTGAATCCAATCCGCGTCAAAGCCTTCCATCATATACGCGTACTGATTTTTTTCCGGCAGCGTGAAATTGAGCGCGGCAAATTCAATCGAAAAGAATAAATCTTTATAAGTGAGCGCAAGGCTTTGCGTTGCGGCGAGGCTTTGCTGCAATCGGCCCGAGGCCATGGTGACGGAGTGATTGAGAATTTTGAAATCCGTAATCACCACCGCGGGCGGCCGCGGATGATCGCGCACACTGTCGGGATGAAACGCATTGAACCCGTTAATGCCGCCGAAAAACATTTCGCCCGCTGGCCCGCGATGATAAGCGTTTTGGCTGAACTCATTGCTCTGCAAGCCGTCCTCCACCGTGAAAGCGCGCACGCGCAGCTTCTCGTTTTCAAGCTGCAGCCGGCAAATGCCGCGGTTGGTGCTCACCCACAAACGTCCGGCATGGTCTTCCAAAATCCCATAGATGACTTCATTCGGCAAGCCCTCGCGCTCGCGAAATTGTTGAAAGCGAATTTTTTCGCCGTGGCGCAATAATTTGTTCAAACCCGCGGCAGTGCCGATCCACAAGCTACTGTCGCGCGCGCTTTCAAATAAACACAATACGCGATTGTTGCTCAAGCTCTGCGCATCGTTGGGCGCATGTGCAAATTGCGTGAACGTTTCGCGTCTGCGATCAAAATGATGCAAGCCGCCGCTGGAGGTGCCGAGCCAAAATTCGCCGCGCGAATCTTCCAGCATCGCATACACAAATGAATCGCGCAAACCGAACGGCGCGGTGGCGCTCATTTCATAACGTTTGAACGCACCGCGCGCCGCATCAAATCTATTTAAGCCGCCGCCGCCGGTGCCGAGCCAAATCACACCGGCGCGATCTTCATAAATGCTATGCACCGCGTTGCTGCCCAACGTTGTTGCATCTAGCGGATCATGGCGAAAATGCGTGAAATGCGGATTGCCTTTCCGATCATGCGTCATGCGCGAAAGCCCGCTGCCGCGCGTGCCGATCCACAAATCGCCGCGACGATCTTCGAGCAATGACAAAATATAATTTCCGGCCGGGCCTTTGGCCTCGTTGGTGGGTTGATGAAAGAAGTGTTGATATTCGCCGGTGGTGAGATCGAGGCGATTCAAGCCGTTGTTCGTGCCAAGCCACAAGACCTTAGGCTCGCGGCGCGAAGCAAAAATAGGCAGCACGTTGCTGTGCGAAAGCGTGTGCGCCGCGTTCGGCTGGGCGCGATAATGTTGAAACTTGCGCTGCTCGGGATCGCAGCGATTCAAGCCGCTGCGCGTGCCGATCCAAACTTCGCCGGTGTGGCCGGCATAGATGGAAGAAATAAAACTGTGCGTCAGGCTATAATGGTCGAGCGGATCGTGGCGAAAAATTTCGAACGTGGTTTCATGCGCGCGCCGCAGCGCCAAACCTTCGCGCGTGCCGATCCACAGCGCGCCGTTACGATCGGCATGAATGCTGGTCACAAAAGGATGCGGCAAGCCGCGCGATGAATCCGGCCCGTAATGTTGCAAGCGGCGCGTGTTCGGATCGAATCGTAGCAGGCCTTTGTCCGTGCCGAGCCACAACGCGCCCTCGGCGTCCCGCGCCATCGCCCCGCGGCTGAGATTCATGTTCAACTCTTGCGCCGTGAGCAGCGTGGTGAATTGGCGCGTCGTCATGTCGAACGCCAACACGGCCTCCGGCGTGTTCAACCAGTGCGTGTTGGCATCGCGCGCGACGAGATGGAACACGTTATTCTTCGCCCTCGGCGGCGCGAAATATGAAAACGTTTGGCGCGCGGCATGAAAGCGATTCAAGCCGTTGTTCGCGGCCACATAAAGCTCGCCTGCGGCGTTTTCATAAAATCCCCACACGGTATCATGGCTCAAGCTCGTCGAATCCTGCGGCGCGTGGCGATAAGCCGTGAACGTTTCCGTTTGCGGATCAAAACGATTGGCCCCGCCGCCGAACGTTGCAATCCACAAATAGCCGTGGCGATCTTCGTAGATCGACCAAATCCAATTCTCGCTCAAACTGTTGGCGTTATCCGGATCGTGTTTGAAAACGCTAAACGTGTAGCCGTCAAAGCGATTCAAACCGTCTTGCGTGCCGAACCACATAAACCCGCGGCGATCTTGCAACGCACACAGCACGGTGTTTTGCGACAGGCCTTGCGCATCGGCGTAATGCGCAAAGCGGAGCTCGTAGCGAAGCGTTTGCGCCGAAAGCGAGGAGGAAAGTGGCGCTTCGTTCGCGCAGAGCACGAGGGCAAGAAAGAGGAGGGGACGAAGAATCATGGTTTGATAACGCGCTGTGTGCAAGACAGGAGAAGAACGGTTTGAGCATCGTTACGCGCCGCAAACGCTCGCGTTTGCGCGTTTATTGTTCGGCTCTGCAGTCGCGGATTTGAAGCGACAAGCCCTCTGTCCGGCAAAAGTTGTGGATGAGGAATGAGGGGCGGACAGCAGGGTGGAGGGGATAGGCAGATTATAAACGAATCTCAGAACGATGTTAAAAAATTTGCCGCTAAATCACCCTGCCAAGTGTTTCGGCGGCCTTCGAGGTTTTTAGGTTTCATGGTCATCACTCCTTATTCTCTCCAAGCGCTTTGCCCAGCGCGACGCGGCTGATTGCTTCATACGCTTTTTCCAATACCACGGAAAGATTTTTTTGTTTGATCGTAAACGGTGCATTGCCCAATCTTTTAAGCACGGCAAACTCCACTTCCGGCAAAACCGGATTGGCGGAGAAAGCGGCCAACTCGGCCCCGGCTTCCCAGAATGTTCCGAGACATTCTTCCAGCGGCGTTGTTAAGAACGCCACACCAAGCTCCGTTTCTTCACCAGCAGTCGTTTCCTCAAACGCTCCAGCCTCGGCGCGCTTTTCGCGCAGCTCGTTGATAAGCTGCTCTTTGCTTTTCCCGCGCAATTTGAAAATCAAAAATGGATCGTCGTCGAATTGCTCCGCCAAAAGATAATAAACCGCCGCAATGTGCTTGCAGGGATTCGCCCAATCCGGACAGGAACAATCCGTCTCCAGCTCGCGGGATGATTTTGGAAAGAGCGGAACCTTGGCCGCCTCGAAAGCTTCTTCGATGTTCTGCGGCATCTCTCCTGCCAAAAGCTTGGCCACGAAAATCGCCTGCTCCGCCATCGCTTCCGCCACTTTGTTCCAATCCTTTTGCGAGAGCGGCTTGAGCGCGATTTTTATTTTGTATGGCGCTCGCTGTGAGCCTTGCACTTTCGCCGTGACCAAACCTTCCTGAACATCAATCGACATCACCTGCCCGCGCCGAGCGTAGCTGCGACCACGCCCGAGCCGCGCGCCCATATTGAACGACTCCAACACCCCAATCCACCGTTTCGACCACCAGGTTTTTCCGATGCTCCCGCCCGGGCTTTTGGTTTTGATGCCGTCTTTGACCGCTTTGGCAACAGAACGTGGATAGTATCCAAAATGATTCCAGTAGGACATGGTTCTCCTTTATATCAATAAACAGTTTCCAGTAATCAGTTGTCAGTGATCAAATTCTCTTTAAAGTTGATTCAGTGTAACTGAATTTTGCACGGATGATCTCGCCTGCCATCGCCTGATGCTGTAAGCATCAGGCTAGGAGATGCAAGCCCCGCAAGCGGGGCTGTCACCTGATTGGTATTAACCCCGCTTGCGGGGTTTCCACCTTTTAGCCTGATGCTTACAGCATCAGGCGGAGGTTGGCATTTGCACGAGTGCAAAATTCAGGGTGTAACTGAATACTGATCACTGAAAACTGATTACTGTTCCCGACTCAACGCAAACACCTCACGCAACTCCTCGGTCGATAATTCCGTGAGCCAACCTTCGCCCGTTCCGACGACGTTCTGCGCCAGTTCTTTCTTGCTCTCGATCATGCGGTCAATCCGTTCTTCCAAAGTTCCCAAACAGACGAACTTGTAGACCTGCACATTTTTCTTCTGTCCGATGCGAAATGCCCGGTCGGTGGCTTGATTTTCCACCGCGGGATTCCACCAGCGGTCGAAATGGAAAACTTGATTGGCCGCGGTTAAATTCAAGCCGACGCCGCCGGCTTTGAGCGAAAGGATGAAGAGCGGCGGGGCAGAGGCTTGCTCTTGAAAGCGCTGCACCATCGCGTCGCGTTGCTTCTTCGGCGTCGCGCCGTGCAGGAACATCACTTCGACGCCGAGGCTTTTCTGCAAATAATGCCGCAGCAGCGTTCCCATTTCCGTGAACTGCGTGAAGAGCAGCGCCTTGTCATTTTCCGCGAGCGCTTCTTCCAGCATTTCGCGGAGGCGCGTCAATTTGCCGGAACGATCTTCCAAAACGCTGCCGTCTTTCAAAAAATGCGTCGGATGATTGCACACTTGCTTCAGCTTCATCAATGTTGCCAGCACCAACCCTTTGCGCTCGATTCCTGCGGATTTGGCGATTTTTTCCAACATCTCTTTGACGACGGCTTCGTACAACGAGGCCTGCTCGGCAGTCAGGTTGCAAAAAACTTTCATCTCATTTTTCACCGGCAGGTCCTGGATGATCGTCGCATCAGTTTTGAGGCGGCGCAGCACAAAAGGCTGAATCAGATTCTTCAACGCCTGCGCGCGCTCGGCATTGCGATAGCGCTCAATGGGAACGGCGAAGCGGCCGCGAAAATCATGGGCCGAGCCGAGATAACCCGGATTGAGAAATTCCATGATCGACCACAATTCGGAAAGCCGATTTTCCACCGGCGTGCCCGTGAGCGCGACGCGATAATCCGCCTGCAATCGCCGCAACGCTTGCGTCTGTTTCGTCGCGGTGTTCTTGATGTTCTGCGCCTCGTCCAAAACCAAACTATCCCATTGCATCGTTGCCAGTGTGGCCTCGTCGCGGTGGGCCAGCGCATACGTGCTGATCACCACATCGTGCGCTTGCGCTTCTTTCTCAAATGCTTTTTCGGAGAGCCGCTCTGCGCCATGATGAATCATCACCCGCAGCGACGGCGCGAAACGCTGAATTTCTTTTTGCCAATTGCCCACCACTGAAGTCGGACAAATCAACAACGTCGGTCGTAATGCAGTCTGGAAGACTGCGCTACGATTCTTCTCGGATAGTTCTTGCTTGTTGCGGCTCTCGTGCAGCAGGAGCGCGATGAACTGAATCGTCTTG
>CAYNDW010000265.1:0-8159 GCA_964395375.1 uncultured Cytophagia bacterium | reverse complement strand
ACCCAAACCGAGTGGCTAATTCCAAGAAGGCACAAAAAATAAGCGAACGATGAGTCATTAGGCATTTTTATCTTATTAGCACAAGACGCCTGAAGGCGTTACTACAATCGAATCGGCTTCAACGCGCGTTCGATTTCGCTGCGCTGTTTTTCCAGCCACGGCGGCAGTTTTAAATTTTGCCCAAGCTGCTCCACCGGCTCATCCACGGGAAAGCCGGGACCCATCGTTGCCAATTCCACGATGTGGCCGTCGGGATCGTTGGTGTAAATGCTCTTGAAGTACACGCGATCCATCACCGGCGAGACGCGAATATACGCGCGCAAAATTTTTTCGCGCCATTCGAGTTGCGCCTCTTCATTGACAACCGCGAGCGCGAAGTGATGCGTTTGCCCTGCGCCCATGCGCATGCGGCGCGCGTTTTTCGCGTCGTGTTGAAAGTACGTGATCAACGTGCCGGGCTTGCCCTCGCCCACGCCCCAATACCAATGCGCGGTTTTGGGATCGTCGAAATCCGACGTCATCTTCACGCGGCGCATGCCGAGCAACTCGCCGAAGAAAGCATGGGTCGCTTCGATATCCGAAGAGATCGCCGAAATGTGGTGCATGCCGTGTTGCAGCGCCATGTCCGCGGTGATTTCTGCAACCGGCTCCGGCCACGTTGCGGCTTGAATCGCCGCTTCGTCGCGATTGCCTTTGGTCATGTTGCTCGGCGGCTCGCGAAATTCCGTGCCGAGTTTATCCGCAGCTTCGTCGATGGTCCAGCCGGGCCCGTTCGTCGCGATCTCAAGGATGACGCCGTCGGGATCGGTGAAGTAGATCGATTGAAAGTAATTGCGATGGAGCGGCCCACTCACGCGCACGCCGAGATCAATGAGGCGGCGTTTCCATTTCAGCAAACCATTGTAATCCGCAATGGCGAGCGCGAAATGATGCGTGCCGCCGATGCCGGGCGCGCCTTTCGGTGCGTGCGGCCATTCAAAAAAAGTGACCGCGGTTCCGGGCCGACCGGCCTCATCACCGAAGTAAAGATGATAACTGCCGGGGTCGTCAAAGTTCACAGTCTTCTTCACGAAGCGCAGCCCGAGAATTTTCGTGTAAAAATCCACGGTGCGTTGCGCTGCGGAGCAGACCAATGTAATATGATGCAGACCGAGAATACTCATGAGATAGATTCCAAAAAGCTTTTGAAACGGACTCAGCGCTTTGCGCCATGCGCTAGGCCTATTTGAACGCCGCGAGATTGTCTTTCACGAATTGCTCAAAGCTGATCGGCTTCTTGCCTGTGATTTGTTCCACCACCGGGCTGATGCTGGCGGTGTAACCGGCTTTCGCAATCGCGTTCAATTCCATGATCACGTCGATCATCCACGCCGGCAATTGAAACTGTTGCATGCCTTGCCGCGCCGCAGCTTCGGGCACGTCCACATACGCGACCGGCTTGCCGAGAACTTTGGAGAAAATCGCCGCGGCTTCGAGATTGGAGAGCGATTCGCCGCCGGTCAAAGCATAGGCTTTGCCCTCGTGACCGCTGCTCGTCAACACTGCAGCGGCTACCGCGGAAATGTCGCGCACGTCAATGTAGCTCGACTTGCCCTCGCCCTGCGGCGTGTAAAATGCGCCTTGCTGTTTGATCGAAGCCGCGTGGTTCTGCGAAAAATTTTGCATAAAAAAGTTAGGCCGCAAATGCGTAAACGGAATGCCGGCTTGCTCGACCATCACCTCGATCTCGCGCTGCCAGCGGCCAATCGTGATCGGATTCGGTGCCTCCGCGCCCGCTGCGGACAAACGCACCAGATGTTTGACGCCGGCTTTCTTTGCTGCCGCGACGACGGGCTTGGCGAGCGCCACCATGTTGTCTACAAACGGCGAAACGAAATACGCTTTTGCTGCGCCTTGAAAAGCGGCTTCAACCGACGCCGAATTTTCCAGATGCATTTCAACGACTTCAACGTTGGCGGGAAATTGAGCTTTGGCTTTCGAATGCACGGCCGCGCGCACCTTCGCGCCTTTCGCTGCGAGCAGGTTGACCAGAGGCGCGCCCGTGTTGCCGGTCGCGCCGGTGATTAAAATAATTTCGTTCATAAAATCGTCATCGGTTTGAATGAATGGATTTCATTTTTGAAAACATTTACCACCACAGAAACAGAACTCCCTCAGAAATAAGCATACAATTTTTCTGTGGGAGTCCAATGCCGTGGAAGAATCGTTTTAAATTCAGTGTATCTGCATCAGGCTTTATTCAAAGCACTCCAGTCTTGCAGCTTCGCCCACGTTTCAAACGAGTGCCACTTCACTTCGGCATAATCCCGACGTAGCGCGGCCACATCGACTTGATAACCCACACGATCGAACCACTCGAACATGAGAGCCGTATCCTCGCTCATCGCGCGAACTTGATCGATTGGCACCTCGAAGTAGGCCAGCTTGCGGCCCGTGACGCGCGACAGAATTTCCGCCATGTGCTCGCCGCTCAGATCGTCGGAAGCGATGTCGATGCCTTTGCCGAGAAAGCGCGCGGGATTTTCGATGACCAACACTGCAAACGCCGCGATGTCGGCGACGGCGATTTGGTGTAATTTGCGTTGAGGTGGAAGCGCCACTGCAACTGTGCCATTCTGCAGCGCGGGCAATGACCACGGCGCTAAAATATTTTCCATGAAATACACCGGACGAATAAACGTGTGTGGCAAACCCAGCGCTTGAATGCGTTGCTCAACTTTGTATTTGCTGTCAAAGTGCGGAATGCCGGTGTTCTTGTGCGCGCTGCCCACGGAAGTGTACACCAAGTGCTGCACGCCCGTTGCCTTTGCCGCCTCGGCGACATTGAGGCCCTGTTGCGTCTCCACTTCCATACCTGCTTCGTACGGCGTGGACATGGCAAAAATCGTTTGCGCGCCTTGGGCCGCAGCTTTAATAGAATCGAGATCGTCCAAACTGCCGGCGGCCAATTCCGCGCCGAGTCGTTGGAGTTCTTGCGCCGCGGGTGATTCGGGTTTACGAGTGAAGGCTTTCACCTTGCGGCCTTTTTGCAGTAACAGCCGCGCCACGGCGCCGCCCTGCTTGCCGGTCGCGCCGGTGATGAGAATGAGATTGTTGTTCATAAAATAAATTGACTCCTTGTTTGAATATGGCGATTGCACTTAATCTTTGAAGTCGATGCGTGCGTGACTGCCGTCGCAAAACGGTTTGTTTTGCGATGCGCCGCAGCGACAGAGATATGCTTCGTTGCCGCGGAAGCTCAATGCGCCGCCGGCGTTGTAAATTTCCATCTCGCCTTCAACTTTAAGCGAGGCGTTCAGCAGCGGCGTAATGTTTAAGCTTTGCGGCGTACATTCGCCGGATCGCGCCGCAATATCATGCGTCCACGTTGCCGCGTCTTGAAACGCGATTTGTGCATGGCTATTGTCGCAGAACGGCTTATTCTTCGAAGCGCCGCAGCGGCAAAACGCGGCGCGCGTTTCCTGCAAAGGCGCTTCGCCCTTTGCGGTCAACACTTGAATATCGCCGCGCACGTAATGCGGCCCGTTTGCTCTGGCGCGAATCACATTTTGGTGCGGAATAATTTCGTCTGCGCCGCCGTCGTTGCGCTCAAAGTGCAGCGCGCCGCTCGGACAGTTCATCACCACGGCCGCAACTTCGTCCGCGCTCGCGTTTTCCGGTTGCACCCAGCGCCGCTCTTTGGTATTAAACACCGCGGGCAAGCCGTGCACACACTTCGCCGCGTGAATGCAACGCTTGCTCTCGTAACGCACGGTGATATTGTCGCCGGCGTATTCATGCGTCTTTGGGGACATGGCTTGCATCCTTCAAGTTGGATGATGATTGCAGGTATGATCCACGCGCAACGAGTATGAGAGAGCACCGGCTCTCTCATACTGCAAGATCAAACGTCGGTGCTACGCTTCGAGCTTCGCGTCCAACGTGATCTTTGCCGTGAGCGCGCGCGAAATGATGCAATTGGCTTTGGCGTCGTTGGCTAATTCTTCGAACTTGGCGCGCTCGACGCCGGGAACTTTGCCGGTCAAGTCTAAATGAATCGTGGTAATGGTCCAATTGCCCGAAACTTGTTCGAGCGTCAAGTTCGCGCGCGTGCTCAATTTCTCCGGCGGAAATCCGGCGGCGCTCAATTTCGCGCCGACCGACATCGTGAAACAGCCGGCGTTCGCCGCAGCGATCAACTCCTCGGGATTCGTGCCCGCGCCGGTTTCAAAACGGCCGCTGAAGTTGTACGGCGTTTCGTTGAACACGCCGCTCTGCGTGGAGAGCGTGCCCTTGCCTTCTTTCAAAGTTCCTTGCCAAACCGCGGAAGCATGTCGTTGCATGGTATCGTCCTTTTCATTTGGAGTTGGGTTCAAATCAAATTTTGTTCGCGCTCGGAGTAGCTTCTTATGTTTTGACTTTCAAAATCGGTAATACGCCACTCTTAAATCTGTCATTCCGCAGGAATCCTTTTTCGTTCTGGAGGCTTACTCCTTTGCATAAAAAGATTCCTACGGAATGACATGAGGAGGAACGCTCGCCTCATTATCGCTTTTGCTCGTCCGATTTTATCAAAAAAAAGAGCAAAGCAGCAACTTGCGCTGCGGCTTTGCCCTTTGTATTGCATGCGTGCTTATTGCTTCGGAGCCGGCGGTTTCGGTGCGGCGGCAATCGCTTCAAGCGTGAGCGTGATGTCAACCTTGTCGCTCACGATCAGGCTGCCGTCCGTGATTTTGTTGTCCCATTTCACGCCGTAGTCGAAACGGTTGATCGAAATGGAAGACTCGATGCCGAGGCGCGTGTTGCCCCACGGATCTTTGATCTTGCCGAGAATCGTAAAGGGCAATGCGATTTCCTTGGTCACGCCGCGCAGCGTGAAATCGCCGGTCGCCACGAAGCCTTTGCCCTTCTTCGCGATCTTTTTGCTCACGAAGGTGATCACGGAATCGGTGGCCGCGTTGAAAAAATCGCCGCTGCGCAAATGACCGTCGCGTCTTTCGTTGTCGGTGTCAACGCTCGCAACTTTGATTGTAACCGTGACCGAGGACTTGGTGATATCCTGCTCGTCATAGACGATGGTGCCGGAAAAATTTTTGAACGAGCCGCTGACTTTAGCCACGACCATGTGGCGCACGGTGAAGCCGACGTTCGAATGCGAAGCGTCGATTTCAAATTTCTCGCCGGCGAGGGCGGTTCCCGCAAACGCGGCAACCACGGACGCGGTCAATAATGTTTTGGTAAAACGCATACAGCCTCCTGGGTGAGATTAAGGGTGTTTTTTCGCGCCGTGCCGCGCACGCCGCAAAGCGGTTAAGGTTTATTTTCGTTTTGAATGGAAGTGCCGAGCTTCTTGAGCAGATCGGTGAGGGCGCGTTTTTCCTTGGCGGAAAGCGCGTGCGTGAGCTGCCGAATTTTTTCGGCATGCACCGGAAAAATTTCGGCGATGAGCTTGCCGCCCGCGCCGGTCAAATGAATGCGGTACGTGCGGCGGTCGTCCGCTTCCATCACGCGCTGCACAAAACCTTTTTCTTCAAGGCGGTCAATCACGCCGGTGACGTTGGCCCCGCTCATGAGCAGCTTCTCCGCCAGCTCGCACATTTTCAGCGGCCCGAGATGCGCCAACGCTTCTAATACGCCGAACTGCGGCGGCGTAATCTCGTAGCCTTTGATGCGCCCGGCCTCGTTTTGCGCAAACGAGTTATAACAGCGCGCGAGCACGACCCAAAGCTTCAGGGCCGCCTTGTGTTCGGCGCGATAGCTTTCCCGGTCTAGTAGGGCGCTTTTGTTCAGGCGGTCGCTCATATTTATCAAACTCAAAATAGTCTCAATGCAGATACTTTATATTTAAAGTATTCACAATTTAAACTTATCGCCATGAAAGGCAAGAAGTTTTTCTGAAATTTTTCGCCGGAAATTAGCGCGCCGGAGGCGGCGGGCGCCGGCTGGTCAAGCTGCTGCCGTTGAAATCCTGGCGCAACAACTCGCCCGCGCGCGAGAATTCGAAGCGCATCACAAACGGCAACTGCCGCTCGGTCGCGCCGAGGGCGTTGATCAAGGCTTGATCCACGGAGAATTGCAGGTCGGTTAATTCAACGATTTGAAACTCACCGTGCGAAAGCGAGCGGACCCACGGATGGCGCGCGAACGTGAGATACCATTGCACTTCCGGCGTCGCGACCGCGCGCGCGACAAACTCGTCCGAGGCGTTGTCGAATTTCTCAAACACCAACGGGCTTTCCTCCCACAAAGAAAAAAAGGCCTGATAAACCGCGGCCTCGGTTTGCGCCAACGCTTTCCATTTAAATACGCTCAACGGTTGCGGCAACACCGAAAACTTTGTGGGCGTTATGCCGTTCGCATACAATGCCTGCTGCGTGCGCTCATGCGCGAGGCGCGAGCAACTCAGTTCGAGGCCAAGATAGCCGAAAACGAAAATCGCGGCGCTCCACACGAACTGTTTGCGCCACTTCGCCCAAAACCTGCTGCACGCGAGCAACAACGCAAAGGGCAGCGTGAAGAACGGATCGATGATAAACATCCAATCCAATGCAAAGCGGGTTTCGGAGAAAGGTAAAAGCAAGCGCGTGCCGTACGAAGTAATCACGTCGAAAGAGATATGAATGAGAATGCCGAGCAGCGCGCAGAGATAGAAGCGGGAAAGCGTTTGGGGTTCGAACGCCGCTTCCTTAAAAAAATTCCCCCCTTGAGGGGAGTTAGGGGGGGGTGCTGTTCGAAACTTCGCGGAGATCTTTTTCAACAAGCGAAGACACCCCCCTGCCCCTCTCAAGGGGGGAATTGCTAGACGACTAGTAAAGCAATACCAGAGCATTGCCGGCGTGATAGCGAGCAACGGCGCGAAGAGCACGGAATGCGTGAGGCCGCGATGATGGCGCGTGGAAAATATCGGATCGCCGATGAGACCGAGCAACACGTCGAGGTCCGGCAGATTCGCGCTGAAGACGAGGAGCCAAAAGAACGCGCGTTCCTGTTTGGCGGGAGGCGTCGTTTTCGTTTTCGTTGCGAGGAGTTTAGCCGCGAGCGCGCCGGTGAGGCTGTGCGTGAGGTTGTCCATGTTCAATCAATCAAAAACAAATCCGCGAGCCGGTTCGCCAACGCTTCGACCTCCGGCTCCGCACGGTTGGTGAGAATGATGACCGCGAAATGATCCTCGGGATAACGCTGGATCTCGTTGCGAAAGCCGCAGGTGCTGCCCGAATGCCGCGCACGTTTGTGCCCGCGATACTCGTCGATAAACCAACCGAAGCCATACTCCGTCTTGGCGCCGTTATGCAACGTGCCGGGGATGAACGCTTGCGCGAGCGTGGCTGCGCTCACGAGTTTGTTCGTGTACAGCGCTTGCTCCCACTTGAACAAATCTTCGATTGAAGAATAAATGCCGCCATCGCCGAGCACCGCGCTGGTGAGGCTTTGATCGGAGAACACGGCTCGTTCGCCTTCCATGCGATAGCCCATCGCGCGCTGATTGATTTCCGAAATGCCTTTCTCGTACGCCAGCGTGTTCGTCATTTCCAAAGGCGCAAAAATATTTTCGCGCAAATAGGCTGCGAACGTTTGGCCGGAAAGTTTCTCGACGATCAGCGCGAGCACGGCATAGCCGCTGTTGCTGTAACGGAATTTCGCGCCGGGCGGGAAGTACGTGGAGTCTTGCGCTTGCATGAGCGTGAGCACATCTTTATCCAATACTTGCACAGTCGCGGTATCGGGAAGCAAGTCTTCGTAGTCCATCAAGCCGGAGGTATGTTGCAGCAAATGGCGAATGGTAATCGCGCGACCGTACTCGGGGAAGTCGAGAAAAATTTCTGGCAGCGAAGTTTCATACGTTAGCTTGCCGGCCTCGACGAGCTGCATGAGGCACATGGCCGTGAATTGTTTGGTGACCGAAGCGAGGCGGAAGTTGTGCGCCGTGGTCGCCGCGATGCGCTCTTCCACATGGGCGAGGCCATAGGCTTGTTTAAAAACCGGCGCGCCGTTTTTAAGCACGAGCACAACCGCGCCGGGCTGCGCGCCCGTGTAGTTGGCAAAGAGTTGATCGACCTTTTCAGTGGGGTTCATGCGGCAACTTCCGAGGAATAAACTAAGCACCAGAATAGCAATTAAGCATGAGAAACGATTGACCATTTGCGCTCTCCCTTCGTTTGAACTTTCTAGCTGGATTTTGC
>CAYNDW010000264.1:0-8163 GCA_964395375.1 uncultured Cytophagia bacterium | reverse complement strand
CAACTCTCCAACACTCCAACACTCCATCACTCCACCACTCAAACACTCCAAGCGTCCTTTAAAGCTGCCCGAGCGAGAATCTGCGATACAATCGATTACGCAAGAGAATCGCGGTCAGGTTTAGGCTCAACACAATCAGAATGAGCAGCAGCGTGGTCGCATACACCATGGGCAACGCGGCTTCGACATTCGGCGATTGAAAGCCGACGTCGTAAACATGAAAACCGAGATGCATGAATTTACGCTCGAGATGCAAGTAGGGAAAGTTGCCATCCCACGGCAACGAAGGCGCAAGCTTGACCACGCCCGTGATCATGAGCGGCGCCACTTCGCCCGCAGCGCGCGCCATGGCGAGAATCAATCCGGTAAGTATCGCCGGCGAGGCGCTGGGCAAAACCACGCGCCATAACGTTTCCACTTTCGTTGCGCCCAGCGCGAGCGAAGCGTCACGCATCGAGCGCGGCACCGCGGCCAAGCCTTCTTCCGTGGTAACAATGACGACCGGCACGGTGAGCAATGCCAGCGTCAATGAAGCCCACAAAATGCCGCCGGTGCCGTAGGTCGGCGTGGGCAACGTTGCGGAATAAAATATTTGATCAATCGTTCCGCCGATGGTGTAGATAAAAAAACCCAAGCCGAAGATGCCGAAGACAATCGAGGGCACGCCTGCGAGATTGTTCACGGCGATGCGCACGAGTCGCACGAACGGGCCTTGCTTCGCATATTCGCGAATATAAATCGCGGCGAGCACGCCGAACGGCACCACGATAAGGCTCATCAACATAACCATCAACACGGTGCCGAAGATGGCGGGGAGCACGCCGCCCTCGGTGTTGGCCTCGCGCGGCTCGGCGCTGAGAAATTCCCACAGCCGGCTGGCATAGAGGCTCACTTTTGCGCGCCACGAAAGCGTGTTGGGCTGGTACGCGCGCACGATCTCCAGCAACGGCAAAGTTTTCGCGCGTTCATCTACGGTTTGAAATGTGGCTTCGAAGGCCAGGCCTCGCGCGCGCAGCCGCTCCAATTCGCTTTCCAGCTTGTGATAGTCGGCTTGCAATCCGGCAATTTCAGCTTCGAGCTTTTGTCTCGCGCCGCCGGCCTGCTCCGCGCTTTTCAATGCGAACCGGCGCTGCTCGATTTTATAATTCAGCTCGCCCAGCCGTTCTTTTTCCAGCGTAGAAATTTGCGCGCGCAACGCATGTGCTTGCGCTAAATACTCCGGCAAACGCAACGCGGTCTCTTCCGCGCCGTTGGCTTTGATTTCATCGCCGACTTGCAACGCGGTAAGATAGCCGAAGGCATTGCCCCAAGCTTGGCGTTCCAAAACAAACGCCGTTGCGGGTTGGCTTCGTGCGGTAATGTTTTCTGTTTCAATCCAGCGAAAGTCCAAGCCGTAAAAATCGCGGTTGCCGATTTTGAGGCGCAAACGTTTGCCGGTCGCGCTCGTTGCCGAGGCTTCTTCCACTTCCCAAACCTCGCCCAAAACTTTGCTGCCATCTTTCAACGTAAACTCTTCCAACGGCTCGGGCCAAAAGATGCCCAAACCGTTTACCATGACCAGCACGAGCAACGCGCCGATCATGAGAAAGCTGAGGCCCGTGGCTAATGCCGTAAGCCAGATGAGGGCGCTGCCGTTTTTGAAAAAAGTTCGCATGAAATTCAAATTGAAATTGTATCACCGCCAATTCCCCCCTTGAGGGGGTTAGGGGGTGTTCTTTAGTACCGCGACGTTATTCAAATTCATCATTTCACCCTTTTCAACATGCGCTTTAATGTGTTGACGATGCTGAACGACACCCCCCTAACCCCCCTCAAGGGGGGAATCATTTTACGCTCTCTCATACTTGGTGCGCATGCGTTGGCGAATCACTTCCGCAATCGTGTTCGCCACAAACGTCATCGTGAACAACAGGAGCGCGGACAAAAACAAAGTGCGAAACAGCGTGCCGCCCGCGGGCGCTTCGGGAATTTCGACCGCGATATTCGCGGACAAAGTGCGGAAGCCGTTGAAGGGATTCCAATCCTGCAACGGCGTGTTGCCCGTGGCCATGAGCACAACCATCGTCTCTCCCACGGCGCGACCGAGGCCGATCATGGTCGCGGAAAAAATGCCGGGGCTTGCCGTGGGGAGCACGACACGCAACGCAGTTTGCCACGGCGTAGCGCCGAGCGCGAGCGATGCGGCCACCAAACTTTTCGGCACGTTCGAAAGCGCGTCTTCCGAAACCGTGAAGATGATGGGAATCACCGCGAAGCCCATCACTAAACCCACCACAAAAGCATTGCGCTGATCATAGTTCAAAGCGAACGCGTCCGCCAGCCATTGGCGAAAATCGCCGTGAAAGAAAACGCGTTCGAAACTTTCGTTCATGGAAAAACACCACGCGGCCAGCGCAATGACGAGCAGCAGCAATGGAAAAATTTCCACGCCGGGCTTGAGCGGTTTCGTCCAACGTTTGAGCGGATATTGCCACAGCATGCCCACGAGCAACGTCGCCAGCGGAACCAGCACCAACGTCGCGAGCAAGCCGGGAATATGCGGTTGCAAGCGCGGCGCGAGCCACAAGCCCGCGATGAAGCCCAACACCACGCTCGGCAAGGCCGCCATGATTTCCATCGCGGGCTTCACCAAGCCGCGCAGCTTCGCGTGCATGAATTGCGAAACATAAAGCGCGGAGAGCACGCCGAGCGGCAGCGCGAAAAGCAGCGCGTAAAACGTGCCTTTCAGCGTTCCAAAGATGAGGGGAACCAAACTCAATTTCGGCTCGAAGTCATCCGTGCCGCCGCTCGATTGCCAAACGTATTCGGGCTTCGAATAACCTTCGTACCAAATTTTTCCAAAGAACGCTTTCCAACTCGCTTCCGGGTGCGGGTTGGCAATGGCGAGATGCAGCAAATTATTTTTTGCGTCGAGCAGCAACGCGCCGTCGCCTTTGGGGGCGAGCGCGAGCTTGACAAGCGGAGCTTCAAGCAAACGCGCGTGATAGAGCGTGCGCTCGTTCGTAGAATAGTGGAGCGTGGCCTCGCCCTGCGCGTTGCCGGTGAGGAACGTGCGATTGCGTTGCGAAGCTGCAAAACCCGTCACGCCGTTGGGCGCGAGCAGCGTATGTGCCTTGCGCAATTTCGGCGCGCCCGTGCCGCTTTCATCGAACGCCTCGAACCACACGTTGATGGCGCCGCGTTCATCGCAAGCCACCAGCGAACGCTCGCCGATGAGAAAGCCCAATTGCGTGATGCCGCCGTCCGTGGCTTGAACTTGCTCGTCCAATTGCGGCGCGCCCGAATCCGCGAGTTTATATTTGTGCAGCATGCCGTTCGCGAAACCCACGAACAGTGTTTGCAGCGACTGCTCTGCCAGCAAAGCCGTGGGTTGTGAAGTAAATCCTGCAAGCGTGTGCCGGCTTTCCGTAATTTCACCGTTGCCGAAAAGCGAGGTCGCGGTCGCGCGGCGATACAGCACGAGGCGTTGATCCGCAGTGATTGCCGCGGCGAGAAAATTTTCCTGCACGGAACCGGCGCCGGCAATAAGCGTGAGCGCTTGACCGCTGCTATCCAACACGACCTTTTCCGCGAAGCTAACCGAAGGCTGGAACACACGCTGCGCCGCTTGAAACGTCGCTTGATAATCAATCGTGCCGAAAAAGAGTTCGCCGTGATCGGTGCCGAGCGCGAAAGTTTTTTCTTCCGGCAAAAATTTCGCGCTGCGCACGCGATGCCCCGGCGGCATCGGCGCGATGAAATTTTGCAGCAGCGCGAAATCGGCGAGGCGATAAAACTGCACCATGGCCGCGGAGGTGATAACGAAGCCGACCTGCTGATATTCTTCGCAACCCAGCGCGACGACGGGGTTCGCGTTCGGCTCGAACCATTGCGCGAGCGTGGCGCGATTTTTAACCGTCACCTGCGCGGATTGCCACAGCGGCACAATCGTAACCAAAAACAGAATTAACAATCCGAGAATGCTCAGTATTACCGTAATGCCGCCGGCCGTGACCACCAGCGCCGCGCAACGATCCACCAACTTGCGGAGGCGATTGCGCGGCTGTGTTCTCAGGGGAAGAGATGCTTTCGAGCTTTCGGTTGTAAGGGCCATGAGCGCTTCTTATCTGCTCTCGTGCCGTGCCTCGCACGAGCACGAGAGCCGTGCGTTGCTATTCCAGCTTCTTCAACTCTTCTTGCACGATGTTGCTCGGCATCGGCATGTAGCCGTCCTTCACCACGACTTGCTGGCCTTCTTGGCTCAAAATAAATTTGCAAAATTCCTTCACGAGCGGATCGAGCGGTTGGTTCGGCGCGCGATTGATATACACATACAAGAACCGGGAGAGAGGATACTTGCCGTTCAAAACATTTTCCAGGTTCGCGGGATGCGCGGCCTCGCCTTCTTTGGTCGCAAGCGGAACCGCCTTGACACCGGAAGTGATATAACCGATGCCCGAATAGCCGATGCCGAAACGATCTTCAGTCACGCCTTGCACCACCGAAGCGGAGCCGGGCTGCTCTTTCACCGTGTCTTTGTAATCGCCTTTATACAGCGCGTGTTCTTTGAAGTAGCCATACGTGCCCGAAGCGGAGTTGCGGCCATACAAGCTCAACGGTTGCTTCGCCCATGCGCCGGTG
Organism: uncultured Cytophagia bacterium; assembly: GCA_964395375.1. Lineage (GTDB taxonomy): Bacteria > Zhuqueibacterota > Zhuqueibacteria > Zhuqueibacterales > Zhuqueibacteraceae > JABWAN01. The sequence goes on along the minus strand of CAYNDW010000264.1, from coordinate 3,543 downwards.
AGTTGCAATTGTCCCCACGTGCCAAGGTCCTGCGCGAAACCGCCGCGCCGGGTCTTGGAAAAAATCGCGTCCACTTGCGGCAGCGTCAGACTCGCGAGCGGGTTGTCTTTATGCACATACACCGCAAGCGCGTCAATCGAGGTGCGAATGGCCGTGGGTTTATAGCCGAATTGCGCCTCGAACTTGTCGATCTCCTCTTGCTTCATGGCGCGCGACATCGGGCCGAATTGCGCCGTGCCCGCGATCAATGCCGGCGGCGCGGTGCTCGAGCCCTTGCCTTCGATTTGCACTTTCACATTGGGATAATACTTCGCAAAGGCCTCGGCCCACAAGGTCATCAAGTTGTTCATGGTATCGGAACCGATGCTGCTCACCGCGCCGGAAACGCCGCTGGTCTTTTTGTATTTCGGAATTGCGGCTTCGACTTTCACGGCTTCTTGCGCGTGGCTCAAAGTGGAGAGCACGACCAGCAAGCCGGACAAGAACCAACCCTGCACTGCTTTAAATTTGTTCATATAATGCTCCTTTTGTTTGTGGAAGAATACGATGCGAACATTAAGAACGTGTTAAGACGGAATTATGGTTCAGTTAAAAGGCGGGGAGTTAAGGAAGCAAAAAACTTTGACCGCGAAGGCGCAAGGACGCGAAGAGCGCCGCGAATCTTTCTTTGCGTTCTCCGCGTCTTTGCGGTAAAAGTTTTTTGGGTTGTGGCAAGTCCGTGTTGGGCGGGAGTGAAGCGGAGAGGGTGAGGGCTTCTATAATCGTTTGGGGTTGGTTTGTAGCACCCCTCAACTTGTCATTCTGAAAGAATCTTTTTATGCACTGGAGATGCTGCCGAGCGCTTAAAAAGACTCCTTCTGAATGACAAGAAAACGGGGAAGTGAAACGTAATCTAGCTGCGACGTACTGCCTGGCGCATTAGAAAACGAAATTGGCCTGCGAGCGAATTTGAAAAACGTCTTGTGCGCCTTCGCCTTCGGGCATTTCAAACTCGGCGTTGAACTGCAAGCGCGTTTGCTTGCCGAAATAAAGCGCCGGTCCGAAGCGGAAATATTTTGACCCGCTGTTGGGTTGATCCGAATCCGGATCAACCAGTGTGAAGCCCGCGGCAAATTCAAACGCATCGAGTCCGCCGAGGCTCGCTTTGGCGGCGCTCATTTGCGTGAGCCAGCGGCCGGTCACATCAAAAAGCGTATAGCTCTGATCGCCGGTCGCGGCTGGGCCAAAAACCTCTTTGCTGATTTTTCCGAGCGCAAGTCCGCCTTCGATATCGACCTGGCTCTTCGCTCCGGTGGTGAAGTACGCGCCAAAGTCGGGCGTGATCGCAGTGATCGTGCCGGTGTTATCCGTGGTCGAAGTCGAAGTCGAAACTTTTGTGCCGACATTGTTCACAACGCCGGAAAGGCCGAGCTGAAAAGTTTTGCTCGCGATCCAGTTGAAACGGCCGGTGAGCAACTTGCCGTTATTCGTAAAGTTGGTGTTCGTGGGGAAGTTGCCTTTCGTTTGCCCCGCGTCTTCACGGCCGCCTTCACCGGCGCCGTTGGAGAGATTGAATATAAACTGCAAGCCTTCTTTCGGTGCGCGCCCAAACTCGACGCCGATATGGCGCGCGGAAAGATTGTTACTCACCAGAAAATCCGCGGCCGCGCTGCGCTCCAAGAGCAGCAAGCGAGTTGAGCTGCGCAGCTCTTCGCGCCACACTGGTACTTTAAACTGGCCAAAGCGGAAATAAAGCTCGCTCGCAAGTTTGATCTTGCCTTCCGCGTCTTTCAAGCGCGGGCTGTTGTCGCGCACCTCGATTTGAAAACTGGTTTCAACGTAATCGGTGAGCTTGCCCTTTGCCACCAACCGTCCGCGCCGAATGCGAAAGCCCTGATTGGTTCGCGTGGCCTCGCCTGCGAGGTCCGTGTTGTAAAGGTGTTGCAATTGGATGTTGCCGGAAAGGTCCCAACTTTTGGAATTGGTGGTCTTCACTTCTTGCGAAAAAACCTGCGCGGCCAAAATGAACACCGCCGCCGCACCACAAGTTGCTCGTACTGTGCTTTTCATGCTTCCTCCACTCGGATGATTAAGCTGCATGCGGGCCACGATATTTCTCCTGTATCACAGGCCCGCCTTTAATTTTGTGTTAAAAAGTACAACCAGGGCTTTACTGCACTGTGAAAGCAGTATGAATTTTGTGTTAAGAAAGCAAACTACAATTTGCCCTCGCTCATCTTCTTTAGGCGAAAGCTAAATGTCGAGCCTTTGCCGACTTGACTTCTCACATGCACTTGTCCCTCGTGCGCTTCGAGGATATGTTTGACAATGGCTAAACCCAGTCCGGTTCCGCCTACCGCGCGCGAACGTTCTTTATCCACGCGATAAAACCGTTCGAAAATTCTGCTGAGATGCTCTTCGGGAATGCCGCGGCCGGTATCGCTCACGTAGATTTCCACTTCCTCCACAAAATCCTTATAGCCCACCTCGACTCTACCGTTCGGAGTGTTGTACTTGATCGCGTTCTCTACGAGGTTGTTGAGCACTTGCGCCAAGCGCTCGCGGTCGCCGAGCACATTTACCGGAGCGCCCGGTAACGAATGCAAAGTGATCCCGTGATGCTGTGCCGTGGCCTGCAAATCGGCGACTTGTTTGGTGAGCCATTCCTCCAGTTCGAAATAACGAATGCTCATCTTCATGTCGCCGGTTTCGATGCGGGAAATGTCGATGAGATCGGTGAGCAAATTATTGAGGCGCTGCGTTTGGCGAAAGGCTTTTTCGATGAAAGCCTTTTGCAGCTTCTCGTCTTTCACTTTGCCGTCGAGCAGGGTTTCGAGATAGCCTTGCACCGCGAAGATCGGCGTGCCGAGCTCATGCGAAACATTGCCGAGAAACTGGCTGCGCATGTTTTGCAGCTTGCGCATTTGCTTCACGTCGTCGCGCAGCTTGGCGAGCATGTCGTTGAGCAGTTCGGACAAATCACCAATCTCATCACGCGATTCCGTGGCGAAGTGCGCTTCCACGTCGCCTTTTTTTACGGACTCGGCCACGCGCGCCAGCTTTTGGAGCGGCGTCGTTAATTTCGAAGAAGCCCAATAGCTCGCGAACGCAATGAGCAACAGCGCCGCGCCGCCGCCGCTGAAAATTTTCCAGCGCAGATCGCGCAGCACGGCCTCCACTTCCTCCAACGACAACCCCAAACGCATAAACGCCACGCCGTTCAACAAACCTTGTTCTTGATAACGCGGGCTGACTTTTTTCGCGGCATAGAACAAGCGCTTGTTCACGGTCGCGCTCAAACGTTGATCGCCGCCAATACCGGCGCGCAAAGCTTGTTGCACTTCGGGACGCAACAAATGATTCTCCATGAAGCGCAACGAATCGCGCGCCACTTGGGATTCGAAAACGACCACGCCTTGCGCGTCGATCAGCGTCAAGCGCGCGCGCGCGGCCCGGGCATAGCCTCCGAGCAACTCATAAGCGGAAGCCGCGCTTGTTTGCCCGAGCGCGGAGCGGGCGAGCAAATACTCGACTTCATCCAGTTGCGTTTGCAATTGTTGAAAG
>CAYNDW010000263.1:0-8174 GCA_964395375.1 uncultured Cytophagia bacterium | reverse complement strand
TCAGAAGGCCCACTTGTTTAATTCAACACAAATCCCTCCCGGCAACGGCGCCACCGTGGTCGTGGCCATGAGCGGCGGCGTGGATAGCTCCGTGGCCGCGGCGCTCTTGCATGAGCACGGCTATCGCGTTATCGGCATCACGCTGAACTTGTGGGATTACCACGCGAGCGGCGGCAACGTAAATTTCGAAAGCGGCTGTTGCTCGCTCGATACCATTGCCGATGCGCGCGCCGTGTGTCACAAACTCGGCGTGCCGCATTACGTCTCCGACTTCCGCGAAATTTTCGAGCGCAGCGTGCAGCAAAATTTTGTGGCGGAATATCTCACCGGCCGCACGCCGAATCCGTGCGTGCGCTGCAACACGTTCATCAAGTGGGGCGCGATGCTGCAGCAGGCCGAAGACCTCGGCGCGGATTTTTTGGCGACCGGCCATTACGGTCGCGTATCGTTCAATCCGCTCTCGCAGCGTTGGGAGTTGCGCCGTGCCTTCGATCAACACAAAGATCAAAGCTATGCGCTCTGGGGCGTGCGGCAAGCCGCGCTCGCGCGCACGCTGTTTCCGCTCGGCGAATTGACCAAGCCGGAAGTGCGCGAGCTGGCGCGCGGCCTCCATCTTAAAACCGCGGAGAAAAAGGAGAGCCAAGAAATTTGCTTCATTCCCGACAATGATTATCGCCGTTATCTGCGCGAGCGCGCGCCGGAGCAAGTTGAGGCTTATGGCGAAGGCCAGTATGTTGATCAAAGCGGTAAAGTTTTGGGCGAGCATCAAGGCGTGCCCTTCTACACGGTCGGCCAACGCAAAGGCCTCGGCCTCGCGGTTGGTCGTCCGATCTTTGTCACGCACATTGATCCGAGCAACAACACCATCACGCTTGGCGATGAGGAAGAACTTCTGCGCCATGAGTTCGTGGCGACTTCGGTCAACTGGATCGCGGAGTATCGCCCGCAAGACGGCAGAAAAGTGACGAGCAAAATTCGTTATCGCGACGCCGGCGCAGCGGCGCAATTGTTTGATGCCGAAGAGCATGCGGTGCGGGTGAAATTTAATGAAGCCCAACGCGCAATTACGCCGGGGCAATCCGCGGTGTTTTACGACGGCGACCTCGTCCTCGGCGGCGGCGTGATTGATCATGTGCTCGAAGCGCCGTAACTGTTCCGCCACGGCTTGGCCGTGGCTTTATTTTTTACTTGGCGAGAACCGCAACTCCCGCATTGCTTTTTTAGTGTGTCTGAAAATTTTAGAAAACCTTAAAGCCGCCTTGCGCGGCTTTTTTATTGTGAATACAACTTTGGAGCACAAGGCATGAGTGCAACCCTGGAACGCAAAAAAATCACCGTCCCCACTCTCATAGCTATGAAGCAACGCAACGAAAAAATCGCGGCGCTCACGGCTTATGACTTTCTCATGGCAGGTCTGCTCGATGAAGCTGGCGTCGAAGTGATTCTCGTCGGCGATTCCGTGGCCATGGTTTTTGCCGGGCATGAAACGACATTGCCCATCACGCTCGAAGAAATCATTTATCACACCCGCGCGGTGCGTCGCGGCTTGCAGAACGCGCTGCTCGTGGCTGATATGCCCTTTCTCTCTTATCAAGTTTCGCCGGAGCAGGCCGTGCTCAATGCCGGACGCTTGCTCAAAGAAGGCGGAGCGGAGGCAGTGAAGCTCGAAGGCGGAAGCGTGATGGCCGAAACCATTCGCCGCATCGTGCAAGTGGGCATTCCGGTGATGGGTCATCTCGGGCTAACGCCGCAATCGATTAATGCTTTTGGTGGTTATGCGCTGCAAGCTTCGCAGGAAGAGAGCGCAAAAGCTTTGTTGGAAGAAGCCGTGCAGTTGCAAGAGGCCGGCGCGTTCGCGCTCGTGTTAGAAAAAATTCCGGCAACGGTTGCGGCGGAAGTGACGCGCGCGCTGCGCATTCCGACCATCGGTATCGGCGCCGGCGCGGCGTGCGACGGACAAATTTTGGTGACGCACGATCTGCTCGGTCTGTTTGAAAAATTCAAACCCAAGTTTGTGCGGCGTTATGCGGAAGTAGGCCGCATCATGCGCGAGGCGTTTGCCGCGTATCGCGAAGAGGTGAAGGCGGGCGCGTTTCCCGCGGAGCAGGAGAGCTATTAAAACGAGCGCGGTGCTTTATACTCGTTGCGGCTCGGCTTATATTACTCCGAGCGCAATATAGGTTACACTTTCCCTCTTCGCCTGTCATTCCGCAGGAATCTTTTTACGCGCTGGAGATACTGCCGGGTGCTTAAAAAGATTCCTGCGGAATGACAAAGCCGAGGCGCGTTTCAGGCCGATCCGCAATGAGAGTTCATGCAACGGCCAAGCCGTTGCATGAACATTTAAAGTGAAGCGTGAGCTCCTCAACGGCCGCGCGGTTTGATCTCATCGAGAAGCTTGTTGCGCCCTAAAGCAATATCAAAATGTTCAATCGCCGAGTGCGAGCCGAGATAATACAAATATCCCAACCCGAAGCCGCCGGGAATTCCCAAGAGCGAGCCGATGATAATTTTCATCCACGGGATTGCGCCTTCGGGACTAAAAATAAAACTCGCGGCCAAGAGAATTAAAAAAGTGTAGGCCGGCGTGGCCATAATAAAGCCGCGGCCAATCGGCGCGGGCGCATGGCACCAAGGCGGGCAGGGCGTGTGTTTCAACCCGATGACTTCGCCCATGTAAGCAAACAAGCCCGGCCCAGCGCGATGCGGTTGCGCCGAGCTTTCGTTCCAAATCGGAATCCAATAAATGCGGCCGCCACTGTTCTCATCGAGGTCGCCATGATAGGTTTGAGGAGACATCGTACACCTCCCAAAATAAAGTTACACGCAAAGGCTGCGGACATTGCAGCCGGGGTTTAGTTGATGGAGCCGGTTAAAACAAATGCCGCCCAAAAATATGGAAACGGATAGCCGGGGTATTGCGCACGCAGATCGCGCAGCAATTTGGTTTGCGCCACACGCAGCGCGCGGCCGGGCGGCAGTTTCTCGGAAATCAGCGCGGCATAAAAATACTTCATCAGTTCATACGTGCGTTCGTCGTCGACTTCCCACAGGCTCGTGACCAAGCGCGCGGCGCCGGCGCACAAGAAGCCTTGCGTTAGTCCCATCATCCCCTCGCCGCTGATCTGCCGGCCCAATGCGGTGTTGCAGGCCGAGAGCACGATCAACTCACTCCGCCGCAAATTCAAATCAAGCAGATCGCTCACCAAGAACACGCGCTCCGGTTCCACGGCGTTGGCGCTTCGCGCTCCGCCGACCACGCGCCGCCATGCGGCAAACAGATTAAACTCCGTGCGCTGCACCGGTGCGCGGCCTTCATCCAATAACAAATAAGAATAGAACGGAAGCTAGTCATTCAAGTCCGCGTGCAGCGCAAGATGAATGAGGGCATAAGGAGATTCGAGCAACGCGCGCAACTCCGCGCGCGAGAGCCGGTCATAAATTTTCTCTTTCGTGCCCGCGAGCATTTGCGCCACGGCGCACGCCTCGGCCACCGCGCTGGGAATCGTTTCGGATTTCATCGCCAGCACCAAAGCCTGGCGCATGCGCTCCGCGTCAAATGCCGGCGTTTGTTCACGCAAAACTTTGAGCGCGCACAGACTTGGGGCATAGGCAAGATCCATAGTTTCGGCGAGAAACGCGCCGCCCGCTACGCGTTGCAACGCCGCAAACGGGAGATAATAAAGCGGCCCATCGGGCACGATATAAAGCGTGCGCACGGCTCGCAGTTGCGGCGCAATCGGCGCGAGCACTTGCTGATAGACGTTCCCGCACGCGCGCTCGGTTTCGGCAATCAACGCCGGGCGATCATGGCGCAGGCGCCGTTCAAACGTTTCGCGCTCTTCCACGCCCAATGTTTGGCGCAGATCGAGCACCATACGCTCGACTTCCGCGCGCGTTATCGGCAAGCGGAAGGTTTTAATCTCGCCGCGCGTGATAAAAGCGAGATAGGTGGCTTCGTCCGTGACGCGATATTCCAGCAAGCCCGTCGAATCATCGAAAGTATTTAATAAGCCGCGCGGGTCGAAAGAGCTTTGCGCATAATCGAAATGGCTCTCGGGCCGGCCGCGCTCCAAACGCGCGAGCACGTTCCGGCCGCGGCCTTGCTCCATGAAACGCAGCGCGAGCTTTTCATCTTTTAAAACGTTTACGGCGAACGCGAGGGCGCAATCAAAAACTTCTTGCACGGCGCTGAAGTAACTGAGACTAAATTCGAGCCGCGCGAGGCTGGTGCGAATCCGCTCCAATTCGTGAATGGCGGATTCATAATTTCGCAAAGCGAGATCATGCCGGCCTTGGCGTTCGTAAAATCGCGCCAAGCTGAAATGGCAATGCCAAAGCACTTCGCGCTGATTGGTGGCCTGCGCCAAGTCCAAAGCTTTTTCTAAATAAGCAGAAGCGGAATCCCACTGGGCCTGCCCCAAAGCAATCCGGCCCAAGCCGAGATAGGCTTGGGCTTGGCTGAGCGGCGCCTCTAGTTTGAGGCTCAATTGCAACGCATGCGCAAACGCCGCGCGCGCCGAGGCCGTGTCATTGACCTGCAAGCGCAATTCGCCCAAGCGCGCCCAGAGCTCGATGACTTCCGGAATGGTGTCCGCTTGCGCCAATTGCTCCAAACCGAGTTGTTCAAAGGCGATGGCTCGGCGCCAGTTTTTTTCGCGCGCGTGGATCAAGCCGAGGACGCCGTAAGTTTTAGCAAGCCCGATCGGCTTCTGCAATGCGAGATAAATTTGCCGCGCGGAATCCGCCGCAACCTGCGCCGCGGAAAGCTCGTGGAGGTCTAGAAAAATTTTGGCCTGCGCTAAAAACAACGGCGGCAGATCGATCCGCTTCGCGACTTCGCGATGCAGCGCCATGGCCGCTTCGAGCGTGTTTAACGCCGATTGATATTCCTGCCGGAGATGATAAATGAGCGCGAGTTTTTCCAGCAGGTCGGCTTCGACATAACGAAAGCCCTGCGCGCGGCAGTATTGCAGACCTTTTTGCGTTAAGGCAAACGCATGATTCAAATCGCCGCGTTGCATGGCTTCATAAACTTCGCCGTCGATCACATGCGCCGGCGTGATGGTTTTGCCGATATGCACGGCTAAAGTCTCGGCGCGCTGATGATAGGCTAAAGAAGAATCACTTTGGCCCGCGTCGCCAAACTTTTCCGCGCGCGCTAAATAAGCTTCCAATTCGCCGTCGCGATAGCCGATCGCTTGGGCCAATGCCAACCACTTTGTAATCGCGGCCTGCAACCTAAACGCGCGCTCGCCTTGTTTATCGAGAAAAAAATGCGCGAGCCAATAAGTATCCACCACTTTTTTTTCGTCGCCCAAAGTTTGAAACTGCGCGCGCGCGAACTCCAAACAACGCACTTTGAGCGCGCAATCATCGGGGCCGAGATTCAACGCGCGAATAAAAACGGCGTTGGTAAGCAACCATTGTCGCAGCCATTCCGGATCTCTTTGCGCGTTGTCCTGCAGCCGTTTGTGCCGGTGGAGTAAAAAGCTGTCGCCCTGCGCCTGCGCCATAAATCGCGCGAGGCGCGCGGCGATTTCAGCATAAAGTTTGGCCGAATCGTTTTGCACGAAGAATTGCAAGCGCAGGCTTTTTTCTAAAAAAATGTGAAACACCACGCCGGTAGCATACGGGCGCCCGGCCAACACCGAAGGGATTTCATCTCGTTGCCCGCGCCGGGCGAACGCCAATACTTGTTGCTGCAAATCGGGATAACATAGATCATAGGGATTGGCGTGCAGCAATTCGAACATATATTCGCGGGATACGGGAATGGGCAGGAGCGCGGAGCTACAGCGTTGTTGCGCGAGGAGGAAGAGCACACCGGAGAAAAAAATCGCGGCGTGAGCGGGAGTTTGCAGTAAGCGCCACCAAGTATAATGCGCGTGCAGTGGCCACAAGTGAAGCCAGCGGCGTGAATTCATGAGGAATTCTCGATCTCGATTTTTTTACGATGCGATTTCGAAGTGTTTGGCCGCTTGGTCGCAGCCTCAATTTGGTTTCTGGACTCGCCCAAAAAATAATTCATGTGATCCCGTTTACTTTTCCAGTTGCTTGAATACTTCTTGTCCGTTTGCGAACCGTTGCGGCGGCAGTTTCGCGAGCATGCGCATGATCAACTCAGACAGCGCGCGCGGCAAATCGGGATTGATGTGCTCCGGCGCGGGTGGCGTTTCATTCACGATGCTATAAGCCAACGCCAGTTCGTGCGCTCCTGTGAACGCAGGCTTCCCGGTAAACAGTTCATAGAGCACAACACCAAAAGAGAAAACGTCGCTGCGCGCATCAAGTTCCAAATTGCTGGCCTGCTCCGGCGACATGTAAGCGAGCGTGCCGAGCATTTGTCCGGTGCGCGTCAAGCGTGTGCCGGGTGACAGCCGGCGCGCAATGCCGAAATCAAGCAGCTTGGCAACGCCGTCTTCGCGCACCATGATGTTGCTCGGTTTGAGATCGCGATGAATCAATTGGCTCCCATGCGCCGCGGCCAACGCCGAAGCGATTTGTCGCGCGATTTCGTATTTGCGTGCAAACGTAGCGGAGGGCAGTTTTGCCCAATGATCCAAACGCCGGCCTTCGATATACTCCATGCACAAACATGGCAGCTCGCCTTTGAACTCGACGGCATAAATCGTAGCCACGTGCGGATGATGAAACAACGAGGCTGCGCGTGCTTCCGCGAGAAAACGCGCGCGCGCTTGTTCTTCGCCGAGCAATTCGGCGTGCAAGACTTTGATGGCGGCGAGGCGCTGCAAATGCATGTCGCGGCCGCAATAGACCACGCCCATGCCGCCGCGCGCAATTTCATGCAAGATTTCATAAGGCCCTACGAGTTCGCCGGGTTGCAAGCCGGAGGGCGTCAAGATCGTTTGTTGCGTTGCCGCGGCCGGCGTTGCGCGCAGCAGCCAATCTTGAAACAACGGCAGGCGCAAACACCAACGCCCCTCTTGCGGTTGGATTAAGCCTAAGGCGGAGAGGGTTTGCAAAGCCATGCGCGCGGCAGTGTGGTGCGAAGTCTCCGGCTCCAATCCGGTGTTCGCGGCGCAGCGTTGAAGCTGGAGCTTCTCCTCGGGTTGCAGCGTGTTGTAATCCACGGTGAAAAAATTGTGCAGTGTTTCATCGTGCTGCAAGTGTTCGTAAGCCTGCGCAAGATTTCCCGATTCGAGCGTGCGTTTGGCGAGAAGCTGCAAGAGGAAGGGATGGCCGCCGCTGTGCCGGTATAATTCGCGTTGCAGGGCGAGCGCAAAGCCCGCTTGCGCGAGCAATGGCAGCAGTTCCGCTTCCGCCATCGGCGCGAGATAAAGCGGCGGCACAAAGCCTTGCAAGAAAGGCGAAGTGCCGGCTTCGTCAAAAGTTTCTAATTTGGCGAGGCGGCGCGTCGCCGTGAGAATGCAGCGAACATTGTCGCTCTGCATGGCGCGCCGCAAACGCGCGAGCAGGTGGGGATCATGTTGCGCCACGGTGAGCAAGGCTTCGGCTTCGTCACACAGCAAGAGCAGCGTGCGGCCGCGCGCTTTGACTTCCTGTTGAATTTTGCGCAGCACTTCTGAGGTGGAAAGATTTTCCCACGAAGTTTCCTCGCGAATGCCATTGGCGCTTTCCTCCAACGCGGCCAGCAAACTTTCACGCAAGGTGGCGTCGTCGTGGGCGCCCTCGCAATCCCAATAGAGCGGAAGAAAAGCGGAGTCGGCATTTTGCAGAACGCGGCGCTCCACTTCGCGCAGCAAGGAAGTTTTGCCCATGCGCCGCAAGGCCGCGACCCAAACTGTTTGCCTCGGGCCGAAAAGCAGTTCGGCAATGATCGCTTCGCGGCCGAAGAATTTTTCGCCGCGCACCCATTGGCCCACCACAAAGGGATTGTCGCTAGTGGTTGTGCTCATTTAGTTTCTAAAGAGTGAAATCCGTGCAAAAATAAAAAATATTTTTTAGATGAATGTCATTTCGCTCAGTATTCATAGGGGTTTCGTGACATTTTCAAAAGTCTCCAACTTTTAGCGCCAACGGATAGATGAACCCAACTGTAAAAGCCTTATCCGTTGGGTTCATCTATCCGTTGGGGCAGTTTTTTTTAAACCTGTTTGGTTGCGGCTTGTCCGCAAGGTTATTCAATCGACGATCCTAATTCTACTTCGGCAAATTAAGAGCCTTGCCCACGAATGACGCGAAACACACGA